>JBCEBX010000146.1:0-4538 GCA_039206455.1 Asticcacaulis sp. | reverse complement strand
CTGGAAAGGTCGTCAAAAGCGCGAATGGGCCAAACTGTTCGCGTAATAGACGCATTGGGGAAAAGGCGTTGCTACGCGTGTATTTCTGATCAGAAAACGTATGACACCCTTTCCCACAGGCTCAAATACTGAACGCCGCCTATAGATGTGGTTTTAAAATACCGCATCTTCTTGGGCTTGTTTCAAAAACAACTGACTACTGAAAAAAATAACGAGAGTTTTTTTATTTTAGGTCTTCCATTTTTTGAAATAGGTCCTATTTATCTCTCCATAGGCGAACATCATACAAGTTGATGTTTTCCACACAGTAAGTCGCCGGGATCATCCCCCCCCCTCGAAACCGGCGACATGCGCGGCCCTCCTTGCCCCCCAAGGAGGGCCGTTTTAATTTCCGTATACAATATTAACTTTGCGGAAAGACCTTTTACCCTTAAGATCGCATTAACCATAATTTCCCCGTACCGGTCAAAGCCATGAGCACGCCTATTACCCCCTCCCTGTCGCAGATGCTCCGTAACGCGTCGGTGCGTCCGGCCACTCAGGCTGCGCCGGTTTCAGACGCCGCTTCAGGCCAGCCCAACAGCTTCGCTCAGGCGCTCGCGACCCTCAAAAAAACAGCCGTCACTCAGGCCCCCGCCGCCCAAAATATGCCCACCGTCTTCAAGGCCGCCGACATTGCCCGCGCCGAGCCTGTCCGGCCAGAAGAAGGCCGCATCCTGCGCCCGGGCAGCCTGCTGAACATTCGCGTCTGATACCCGCCCCTTATACCCGCACAACAAAAACAGGCTCCGGTTTTTCCGGAGCCTGTTTTTTATTCTCAGAACCTGACCGTCAGATCCACAAGGAACCTACGCCCATAATATTCGACATCACCCGTGCGATGGCGCTTATAGTCCGTATAGACCTCACTGGGGGTATCCAGCAGGTTCCCCGCCTGAAAGCGCACCGACACCGCCGGTGTCACAGCATATGACGCCGAGAAATCGAGCGTCGTTGACGGCCTGACCCGCACAAGGGCTGAAGAATCCCACCCCATGAGCGCCGTGTATTCGCTGTTATACTTGGCCCCCAGTCGCGCCTCAAAACCATTGGCCGAATACCACAGATCGAAAATCCCCGTCTGATCGGCAATACCGACCATAGGCATGGGATTACCATTCGGCACCCTTTCCTTGATATCGGAATTGACCAGCGCCAGATTGGCATAGACCCCGAAATTATCGAGGAACGCGACATCCGTTAAGGCACTAAACGGCGTCTGGAAGGTAAATTCCAATCCGGAAATACCGCCGCTGCTTGACGAATTAACCGGTGACGTCAGCACATAATTATTACCATTGATCGTTTCCGACCGCTGGCTGTAACCCACATAATTGCCAACCTTCTTATAGTAACCAGCCACTGCAAACAGCGCCTCGGCACCGAAATAATACTCATAGGACACATCAATCTGATCCGCTTCAAACGGCTTCAGATAGGGGTTTCCGGATGACCCTGTATAGGGCGCACCTGACGACAGACTGCGGTTCACCCGAAGCTCATTCAGCGGCGGCCGTGAGATCACCCGCGCCGCCCCAAGCTTCAGATAAGTCCCCGGCATCACCTCAAGGCTTACCGAAGCACTCGGCAGAACCTTGGTATAGCTTACCCCCGCTGAGACACGCGTGACGACAGATTGCTCAACCCAGTTACCGGGCGTTACCTCAACCCACTGACTGACCGTAGAATCCCCTGTCGACAGGCTTTCGACATCGACCACACGCACACCGACATTACCGACGGCACGGGCATTGATGAAGGTCGTGTCGAAATTACCCTGCACATAGCCTTCCCAGACCTTTTCCGAGACCTCGGCATTGAACGGCAGGCTACCGGGGTTAACCGTCACGGCATTTGCGCCATAAACTGTCCGCAGCAGGCTGTCGAAATTACCATCGAGCATGGCCGGAATGTCGAAGTTTTTAAACTCATAGGCCTTAAGCGTTGACCCATCGACTGTGACTCCGGCCAGAGGTGCCGGATTTGTGCCATAGCCAATTGCCTCGGACTTGGTGCGATCCGCATAACGCGCCCCGAACTGGAGGCTCGTCCAGAAATCCCCGCTGAAGTCACGCCGCAGATCAAGCTGGCCAGAGGTGAGTTCATCCTTGACCCGCCCCGGTGACGCCTCACCGGCTTCCGGCGCAAACGTAGCCGTATCGGGTTGCTGCGACACGCTGATGTGCGGGTCTTCCCCCAGACGCCAGGTCATGCTTTCGGGATAGTAGTTCATCTGAACCGAACGCCAGATATTCTCACGCTCGGCCGTCGAATAGGACAGATCGGCACTCACCGTCCAGTTGTCCAGCATCCACTTACCGTTCAGACCGGTCACCAGAAGCGACTTGTCTTCCTGATACCGCGACACCACCGCCGTGATCTCGGACCAGGCCGTCGTCGCCCCTACCAAATCGCCACCGATGATAACGGGCTCAGTATGCGCCCCCACATTAGCGCCGTCCCAGTTGCCCCAGTTATTACCACCGTACCAGGCCTGATTCTGCTTTTCATCGATCTTGTATTTCGAATAGAGCAGGTCATAGGTCAGTTCAAACCGCTCATTCGGGCGATACTGCAACCCGACCGAAGCCCCCAGACGATCGGCATCAAGAAACTTCGCCTGAGCCCCTGCGCCCCACGGCGTCGGCACGTCCGGCCCGCCCGCCACAATGGGGCCGGTGGAATCGCCTGAGCGTATCTTATCGTCATTATAGCCCCAGCCGCGGAAACTCTCGTACCCGTTCTTCTGGTTCTGTCCGGTCAGGCCAATAACAAAGGCCAGCTGATCATTGACCTTTTTGACCCATGACCCCGACGCACGCCAGCCGGTACGGTCATAGTCCGGAAACTCGGAACCGCCATCATAATGCACCAGACCGGCACGAGCGACGAATTCAGGCCCGCTATATTGCAGCGGGCGAATGGTCTGAAGATCGACCGTGCCCGAAATACCGCCCGACAACAGGCGCGCTTCCGACGATTTATATACCGCCGCCCCGGATACCACTTCGGACGGATAGATTTCCCAGCGCACGTTGCGGTCAGGCTCCGAGGTTGCCACTTCACGGCCATTTATCGTCCCCAGCACCATGCGCGGGCCAATGCCGCGAATCGCCGCCTGAGAATCATTGCCCCGGTCGCGGGTCGCGGTGACACCCGGCAAACGCGCAAGGGTTTCAGCAATGGTTACATCCGGCAGCACACCGATTTCCTTGGCCGACACATATTCCGCTACACCGGAATGGCTACGTTTTTGCGCAATGGCGTCACGCATGGAACGGCGCATGCCAACGACCACAACCTCCTGCGGTTCTTCCGCAGGGGCGACCGCCTGTGCCGTATCGGCCTGCGAGGCCGCATCCTGTGCCTGCGCGCGCGTCAGAACCACCACGCGGCCATCATTGGATTTGATCGTCAGGCCCGTGCCGCTAATAAGATTTTTCAGCGCGGCATGGGGCGTAAACGTGCCCTTGACCGCATTGGTGCGCAAACCCTCAAGGTCGTCGCCACTGGCCAGAATTTGCAGGCCTGACTGACGCGCAAAATCCTGAACCGCGCTGGCGGCAGGCTGCGGAGCGATATCAAAGGCCCGCGCCGTTTCCGCATAGGCGGCCGGTGCCGACATAACGGCAATGGCGGAAACCGCCAGAGCCACGCTTGAAAGAGCCATCCTTGAAGATGTTCCGAATAGATATGACATGTGCTTCCCGTTTATCTTGGCTCTGGTCGTCGGGTTGACCGGGCCATGGTTATTTTACGGGTTAAAATGCCGCTCTTTTTTCGCGACATTCACCCTCCCTGCCTCAAAGATGAATAACGCTGTCATTTCCGCCGAATACTGACGATAAATTTTACGCGCTTATCCGTCGGCGGCGCTGAGTGCCTTACCAATCGTAATCTCTTGCGCATTGACCCTTACCGGTGCCCCCAGCGCCTCATGCACGGCACGGGCAAAGGCTTCGGGCTGGTCATTACGGAACCAGCCCACCAGTTTTTCTCCGGCAAGCGCTTCGTCCGCCAGCACAATCTTTTGCCGGTTATAGCGGTTGAATTCAGCAATCGCCGTATCCAGACGGTCATTCTCCAGCGCAATCTGCCCCTCACGCCAGGCCAGCGCCCGATCAACGCCTTCCGGTCTGAAATCGGCACGGGGATCGGTCTGATCAAAAGCCACAAAGACCATGTGCCCCGCCGTCAGCGTCATATCCATTCCGGATAAACGTTCGGAACTGACCCTGACTGTACCCTCGCTGACCAGCACCTCTATGCCATTGGCAAAGCGGCGCACGCCAAAGGCCGTGCCCACCGCCTGAACCCTCAGATGATCCGCCTGCACCTGAAACGGTCGCTCAGGGTCTTTGGCGACATCAAACCACACCTCTCCCTTGTGCAGTTTGACTTCACGCAGATGCGGCTTGAGGGCGACCTCAACATGGCTGTCGGTATTGACGCTGGCTATGGTCTGATCCTTAAGCGGCAACCGCCGCATCTCGCCGACA
>JBCEBX010000145.1:1278-4540 GCA_039206455.1 Asticcacaulis sp. | reverse complement strand
GCCCCGAAGAGCCGGAGAGGGCATTTCAGAGGAGAATGGACTCATTGATATTCATTGTCGCGCATCCGATCCAGTGCGCCCTGTAAGATATAGGCTGCTGCCGAGCGATCGATGACTTCGGCACGTTTGGCGCGGGTCAGGTCGGCTTCCTCGATCAGAAAGCGGTTCATGACGCTTGAGGACCAGCGCTCGTCCCAGAAGGCAATTGGCACATCGCGCAGACGCAGAATGTTACGCGCAAAAGCCCTGACCGACTGACAGCGCGGGCCTTCGGTGCCGTCCATATTGACCGGCAGGCCAATCAGCAGACCTGAGGCTTCGCGCTTTGTCATCAGGGCAAACAGGCGCTCGGCCTCATGGGTGAACTTGGTTTTTTTGATCAGCTCAAGCGGCGTGGCGATCATCAGGGAAATGTCGGACACGGCAACGCCGATGGTCTTTTCCCCCAGATCAAGCCCCAGCAAACCCGTGCGCGGGGTGAGGGCGGATTTCAGTTCGGTAATATCAACAACGGCCATGATGCAGATCAAAAGAGAAAAGGGTTTTTGGGGCTTACCCCTTGTCAAAGCGGCTGTCAAAAGCTAACCGAGAACCATAGATTTTAAGGAGCCTTATCTCATGGCCATTGATGTGGCGACGGTGAAGAAAGTAGCCAGCCTGTCGCGTCTGCGCGAAGCGGATGAGCGGCTGGAAAGCCTTGCGGGGGAACTGAACGGTATTCTCGGCTGGATCGAACAGCTCAATGAGGTCGATGTGTCCGACGCTCAGCCCATGACCTCGGCGGTTGAGGTGGCAGCGCCTCTGCGTGATGACGTGGTGTCCGATGGCAATAAGGTCGCTGATGTCGTCTCCAATGCGCCCAAAACCGTAGATGGCTTCTTCGTAGTCCCCAAGGTGGTTGAGTAATGTCCGATCTGACCAAACTGACGCTTAAGGCCGCTGTTGATGGCCTGAAAAGCAAGCAATTCTCCTCGGGCGAACTGACCGAAGCCTTTATTGGCGCGATTGAAGCGGGCAACCCCAAAATCAACGCCTATGTGCTGACGACCTTTGATAAGGCCCGCGCACAGGCGGCAGACTCCGACAAGCGTATTGCTTCGGGTGAAGCGCGTGCCCTTGAGGGCGCACCGCTGGGTATCAAGGACCTTTATGCCACCAAGGGTGTGCGCACGACGGCCTGTTCCAAAATCCTCGGCAACTTCATCCCGCCTTACGAATCAACCGTCACCCAGAACCTGTGGGATCAGGGCGCGGTGATGCTGGGTAAGCTCAATATGGATGAGTTCGCCATGGGGTCATCCAACGAAACCTCTCATTGGGGGGCGGTGGTCAATCCGTGGAAGGCCAGCGGCTCGGACACGGAACTGACGCCTGGCGGCTCTTCGGGCGGCTCGGCGGCAGCGGTAGCGGCGGATATGTGTTTGGCGGCGACCGCTTCGGATACCGGTGGATCAATCCGTCAACCGGCGGCTTTTACCGGCACGGTGGGCATTAAGCCAACCTATGGCCGTGCCTCACGTTTCGGCATGGTGGCGTTTGCGTCCTCGCTCGATCAGGCGGGGCCGATCACCAAGACAGTTGAAGATTCCGCGATCCTGCTGCAATCCATGTGCAGTCACGATCCGAAGGATTCCACCAGCCTGAATATTGAGCTGCCGGACTTTGCCTCGTTTGTTGGTAAATCCGTCAAGGGCCTGCGTATTGGTATTCCTGACGAATATCGTCTGGATGGTATTCCGGCGGAAATCGATGCCCTGTGGGAGCAGGGGATCAAATGGCTTCAGGATGCCGGTGCCGAGATCGTCAAAATCTCGCTGCCGCACACCAAATATGCTCTGCCGACCTATTATATCGTTGCACCGGCGGAAGCCTCGTCTAACCTTGCCCGTTATGACGGCATGCGTTTCGGTCACCGCGCCGAAGATGTTACGGGCCTGACCGATACCTATGAGTTGTCGCGTTCGGAAGGCTTCGGCAAGGAAGTGAAGCGCCGCATCATGATCGGCACCTATGTGCTGTCGGCGGGGTTCTATGATGCCTATTACGTCAAGGCGCTTAAGGTGCGCCGCCGCATTGCCGAAGATTTCACCAATGCTTTCAACGCTTGCGATGTCATTCTGACGCCCGCGACGCCATCAAGCGCGTTTGCGCTGGGGGATACGGCCAAGGCGGCTGATCCGGTGCAGATGTATCTGAACGACGTCTTTACGGTGACCACCAATCTGGCGGGGCTTCCCGGCATGTCGGTGCCGGCGGGGCTTGATTCCAAAGGTTTGCCGCTTGGCCTTCAGGTCATTGGCAAGGCGCTGGATGAGGGTACGGTTCTATCCATCGCCTCGGTGCTGGAACAGGCGGCAGGTTTCACGCAAAAACCGTCGAAGTGGTGGTAGGTTGTTTGTGATTTCTCCCTCCTGCTGTGCGGGAGGGGGGGGCTCGGGGCTAAGGGGTGTCGGTCGTGAGGCCCTGCGGCTTACCTGAGTGAAATCGAAATTCGGGGTCAGGGTCAGCAATCAGCGCCTGTTCAATGGGACGAAGCGCCTCAATGCGGGCGGCGATATCATCAGCGTCGCCATAGAGATGTGCCAGTTTCAGAAAGCCCTGATAATGACGGGCTTCGCTGGCCAGCAGGCCGGAATAGAATTTTGAAAGCTCAGCATCCAGATGCGGCGCTATGGCGGCGAAACGCTCGCACGAGCGGGCCTCGATAAAGGCCGAGATCACCAGAACATCGACCAGTGCCAGGGGTTCCTTGCGGCGGATATGCGCGCGTAAGCCCGAAGCATAGCGGGCGGCAGAAATCGGCCTTAAGGCGATGCCGCGCTTTTTGATCAGCTTCATGACCTGTTCGTGGTGCACAAGCTCCTCACGCGCCAGACGGCTCATGGCATCGATCAGTTCGACATGGGTATTGTACTTGGCCATCAGATTGAGCGCATTGGACGCGGCCTTGTACTCGCAGGCCTTATGATCCAGCAGCAGAAGTTCCTGATTGGCCAGTGCGGCATCGACCCACTCAGGTGGGGTTTCGGATTGCAAAAAGGCGTGTATCTCACTCAGCATGAGCGTCTTTTGCCAACAGGGGTGCCGGGGCGCAAGTCTTGCGGCGTTTTTTGCTCCTGAAGCGTCAGGATAAGGATGGTGCCCAGAATAAGGGCGGCGCCTGCCCAGTCATAGGCACCGAAGGGTATTTTCAGCCAGACAATCCCTATGCCTGCCGCAGCCAGTGGCTCGGCGCAGGCCATCAGGCTCACCGGGCGGGCAC
>JBCEBX010000145.1:0-1268 GCA_039206455.1 Asticcacaulis sp. | reverse complement strand
GCTTTACGGCCGTCAGATAGGCGTGAAACGACAAAAGCGTGCCGAAGACGACAATGAAGGCAAAGGCGCTTAAGGACTGAGTGTCCCAGACGCCTTCGATATGCCAGGGCTGGCTGATGAGGCTGAACAGGCCGCCGCCGATGAGCATGGCCCAGCCAATGACGGCTTCGGTGGGATAGCGCGACATCAGTTGCAGGGGCTGGATGGTATAGACCGCCAGTGCGACGGCGGCGAGCAAGCCCCAGAACAGGGCCATGGGGGACAGGCTCAGGCTGTCTGGACGCCCATGTGTCACCAGAAGGAAGACACCGCCGATGGCCATGAACAGGCACAGGCATTCAAGGGGGCGGGGCCAGCGTTTTTCTATGGCCGCATACCAGCCCGCAATCAGCACCGGCCCGACATATTGAATGATGGTGGCGGTGGCGGCGTTCGAGGCATTTATGGCCGCGAAATAGGTGTATTGCACCGACCACATGCCGAGGATGCTGAAGGATAATAGTCTCAGCATGTCCATGCGGTTGGTGAACAGGGACAGGGTTTCTTTTGGCCTGTGGATCAGGGCAAAGCCGGTCATCAGGATGCCGGTAACCAGCATGCGTGCGGTGACCAGCCATTCGGGGCTTATGTTTTTGTGGTGAAACAGAAACTGGGCCAGCGTACCGGCAATGCCCCAGCACAGGGCGGAAAACAGCGCCAGTATACAGGCGACAACGGCAGGGTTACGCATAGGGGCCTCATCCCCGCCTACGGAGCGGGGCAAGTGGGAAACGCGCTCCCTATAGGCGGTTAGTGGGGAAAAGAGTAGGGGCTATTTTTCGCGCCGGATACTGTTGTCGATCTGGTGCTTACGGCGGGCGATGCGATCAATGGTTTCATCTGACTTCGCACCATCAGGCAGAGCCCAGAGCAGGAATAGCACCACAGATATAAGGAATATACGCATGCCCCATAAGACGGGCGTTGCGCCAAAGGTTTCTGCCAGTGAGCCTAATTTGCGGGAATTTCTGACGGCTTCCTCGTCATACATAAAAAACAAAGCGGAGGCGACGATGGCAACCCCTATGATTTTTAACAGTGTGGTTCGGTGTGCGCGTTTGAACAGGTCTGATAATGTCATGTACCGATGAGCCTTCCCTGAAATTCATTTATATGTGTAATCGAATGCAGGGAACAGGCTTGATTTCGTCGGGCAATGTGTGTATTGGGCGGCCTTCGGCATGAAGGGCAACCTTCAGGTCGTTCTGTCCGAGACCTTCGGGGCGCAG
>JBCEBX010000144.1:2792-18203 GCA_039206455.1 Asticcacaulis sp. | reverse complement strand
CGAGCCTTTGAGGCTGACTTCGCTCGAATATCGTTTGCTGCATTACATGATGCTGCACAATGAGCGGGTAATCTCGCGCACCGAGCTGGTGGAACATCTTTATGATCAGGACTTTGATCGGGATTCCAACACCATCGAAGTGTTTATGGGGCGTCTGCGCAAGAAAATTGGTACCGAGCGCATTGAGACCGTGCGGGGGCTGGGTTACCGCCTGAAACCGCTGCATGACGAAGTGTCAGATATCTGAGCATGGCTGAAAGCAGGATACTCCCTGACCGGATTCCGCCTCTGTGGGGGCGGGGGTCACTGGTCGGGCGGCTGATCCGGCTGGCGGCCATCTGGTTCATCTTTGCGCTTATTCTGATCAGTGCCGGTCTGACGGCCTTTTTCAACTATTCGACCGTCACCCGCTTTCAGGCGGGTATTTCCGATATTGTGCGCAATCTCTATACGCATACGGAGTTCGATCCGCAGGGCCGGATCGATATACCTGAGCTTTATAATATCCGCACCGACGACATCTATTCGGGGCTTTACTGGCAGATCAGTGAACTGGATGCGACCGATAAGGTCATCGCGGTGCATAAGTCGGCCTCATTGGCCGAGCGCACGCTCACGGGCCCTGAAAAGCTTGATAAGACCAGTGGGGAGCCGGTCTATTATAATGCCGAAGGGCCGCGTGATCAGCCCTTGAGGCAGGTGGCCATCTATCTGCGTATTCAGGAGCGGCCGCTTCTGTTTATCGCCGGTGAAGACCGGTCGGAAGTCGACCGCAATGTCGGACAGTTTGCCCTGATTACCGGGTCGACTCTGGTGGTGCTGGCCTTGGGGTCGCTGATTGCTATCTTCCTTCAGGTGCGTATCGGTCTGAGGCCGCTGTTTGATCTGACCGATGAACTGGGGAAGGTGCGAGAGGGGCAGAAATCGCGGCTTGAGGGGCAGTACCCGATGGAAATTACCCCCGTGACCGAACAGATCAACGCGCTTCTGAGTTACGGTCAGGAAGTGGTGGAACGCCAACGCACCCATGTCGGCAATCTGGCGCATGCGTTGAAAACCCCGTTGTCGGTACTGCTGACCAGTGCGGGAGACAGTCCTGAGCCGCTGGCTGATGCTATTCGCAAACAGTCGGCGCTGATGAAGGAACAGGTCGATCATCACCTGCGCCGTGCCCGTGCTGCCGCCCGCGCCCAGCATATGGGAGAGCGTACGCCGGTCGAGCCGGTGCTTGATGAACTGGCGGTCATGCTGGAGCAGGTGTTCCGTGACAAGGGCGTGGTTATCGACTGGCGCGCACCGGAAAATCTGGCGTTTAGAGGTGAGAAGCAGGACTTTCAGGAGATTGCCGGTAATCTTCTGGAGAACGCCTGTATCTGGTGCCAGAAACGTATTCGGGTCACCGCTTCGCTTGGGAATGAAGCCGAGGGTATGACGCTGCTGATTGAGGATGATGGCCCGGGTATGCCGGAAAGCCGATATGATGAGGTGCTGAAACGCGGGGCGCGCCTTGATGAAAGTGCGCCGGGTTCTGGGCTTGGCCTGTCGATTGTCGATGAACTGGTGCGTGCCTATGGCGGGCGATTGCATTTTGAACGTTCGGCGCTGGGCGGGCTTAAGGCCGTGGTCAATCTGCCGGCCAATTTCATCACCTGAAAGGGTATCAGGGTTTGTTAACCGTGAGGGCGGCATACTGCGTGCCTTATGGATGCTTTTCTATGACAGACTCCCAAGGAAAGCGCGCAGGAAAACTGCCGGAGCATAAGCGTGTCCTGATCCGGCAGGTGGTGAAGGCCATGCCGGTGCAGGCCTTGCTGTCGCTTGAGCGGGCGCTCGGTCTGACCGAGGATGCCCTGCTGGGGGAGGTTCATGATATTGTCAGCCTGGAATTGGAAAGCCATGACATCAAGGCGATGATCTTCCGTCCGTTCATGCCGATGTTTGAACGACGCGAAGACGGCTTGTCGGGTGTGCATTTCCCTGTCTGGGTGCTGGATAATCTGTGGAAAGCACTTGAGAGACACGAAACCGCGCTGTTTGCCCGTCTGCACATAGCCATGCGCGGGTTCAGCCAGTCTGATCCGGTGCCGCCGGTGTTTGCCGAACTGGTTGACGCCTCAGCGCAGTTGTTGCGTCAGCGGCCAGAGCTAATCCTGCCCGAAGGCTATGATGCGGATGATCAGGCACTGATTGCGGAGTTTGCCGCCTATCTCGATATCTATCACACCGCCCGCGAAGCGGTGCGCAAGATGCCGGAATGGCTGGGGCGTCTGACGGCGGATAAGGCGGTGGCGATCCGCATATTGTTCAAGGATGCCGGACGTCTGACGGAGGATGGTGGTCTCAGGTGGCTTGAGGTGGTGTTTGCCAATCTGGAGGATGGGGCAGACATTATGGCCTTTGTCGGCATTGCCTCGGATCGGGCCAATGACCGGTTCTTGAGCCAGTCGGAACTGGCGGTGTTTGGCGAGCGTGTGCTGGAGGCGGCAGAGGGGGCGCAGAGACGGCTGATGCCTCTGATACGGACGCCTGATCGACTGGCGGAGGCGGCAGAGATGGCCTTGCAGGCCCTGCATCTGACGCAGACCATGGAAGCGGCGATTGAACTGACCCGTGATGGCCCGTGGGGGCAAAGGGTGGCCCGTATTCGTCAGGCGGTCGCGGCTCAGGTGGAACGCCAGATCGAACGCTTGCAGCCAGCGATAGAACGGGCCTTACCCACCAAGGCCGAGCGTCACCACGGGCGTGTGGTGGGGGCAACGCCCATTGCCGGTGCCGTTTCGGAAACGGCCATGGCCGAGGTTTTGGGTGTGACCGGGTTCTACCATCATATAGGCGCAGGGGCGGCACAGGGCGGATATGCCGTGCGGCTCAGTCAGTGCATTGAGGCGGGTGAAGCCTATCTGGAGGCCTATCTGGAGGCGGCGCTGGCGCTTTATGCCGACGCCGATACTGATCAGAAAGCGGTGATCAGTGCCCAGCTTGAGGCCCTGATTTGCCTTACCGGCGCCTTGTGCGGAATGCCGAAGGCAAACCTTGCGCGACGACGTGTCGCGTCTCTGGGGAGCGGTGAACGGTCGAAAACGGTTGCCTAAGCGGTTAAACCCTGCCTTAACCCTCGTTTAACGCCACGCTCTCGTTTAACCTTCAGACGAAAATCCCTGACGTAACTCATGCTGCTGTTTTCCATACTCTCCGCCATCGTGACCGCAGGCCTGCTGGGGGCGGCCTTGCTGTGGACGCGGCGCCAGCCGGACGACGAACGCCAAACGGCGCGTGAAGACTATGCCCGCTTTGTCGTCGAGATGGATCGTCGGGTTGCGAACGGGGTCGTTGAGGCGTCGCTGGCACACGAAGAAAAGCTTGAGGCCGCCCGTGCCTTGCTCAAGGCGGATGCCGCCGGTGAAGGCGCACGCCGGTCTGTGTCGCCGCTTCTGGGGCTAATCGGGGCGTTTGTGATCGCGGGTGGTGCGCTGGGGCTTTATCTGGTGACGGGTAAGCCGGAGTTGCCGGATCAACCCTATCAGCAGCGGCTTGAGGCGTGGATGGCGCAGGCGGAGACGCAGCCGGAAACCATGGCCTCCAAGCCCTTGTCGGAAGTCCTAAAGCGCAAGGCCGCCGAAAATACTGAAGACCCGCAATACTGGATGTTTCTCGGGCGGCTTCAGGTTATGTCCGGTGACTATTATGATGGGGCGAAGTCGTTCCGTGTGGCGGTGACAAAGGCGCCTGACAATGCCGAAGCCTGGTCGAATATGGGCGAGGCCCTGACCCTGATGAACGAGGGCAAGAGCGGGCCGGATGCGCGGACCGCGTTTGAGGAAGCCCTCAAGCGTGACCCCAATGACCTTTCGGGGCAGTATTATATGGGCAAGGTTCTGATTGCCGAGGGGCGTTTTGAGGCGGCGCGCGCCATGCTGGGGGGCTTGCGTGAGCAATTGCCGGTGGGTGACCCAAGGCGTCAGGCGGTGGAAACCGAACTGGCGGCCTTAGAGCAGGCCCAGACCGTGGATGCTCAGACCCGTGGCCAGATTGCCGGCATGGTCGCTGGTCTTGAGGCGCGTCTGGCGGACAATCAGGAAAATCCCGATGGCTGGGCGCGTCTGCTGCGCTCTTACCGTGTGCTTGGGGATGTGGCGTCCGAAACACGGGTGCTGGCGGACATTGAACGCATCTATCAGAAAAGGCCTGAGATAAAGGCCGCTATAATTGAAAAAGCTAATCGCCCCGTAGGTAGTCAGTAGGATCGAGAGCGTAGGTAAAATGGGTTTCTGGCCGAAATCAGCGCGCGCACGTCGCCGCCTGAAGATATTTCTGATCGCCGCCCCCGTGCTTATTGCCGGTGTGGTGCTGGCTCTGTTCGTCATGAAGGATCAGGTCGTCTATTTCTATACGCCCGCTCAGGCCATTGAGGCCAATGCGCCCCTGCACAAGAATATGCGCCTTGGCGGTCTGGTGAAGGACGGCAGTGTGCGCAAGGCCGAAAATGGCGTCGTGCATTTCGTGATCATGGACCAGAAGGCGGAAATGACCGTCAGTTTCAAGGGTGACCTGCCTGACCTGTTCCGTGAAGGGCAGGGGGTGGTCTGCGAAGGACAGCTTGTGTCGGAAACGGCGTTTGAAGCGCGGACGGTTCTGGCCAAGCATGATGAAACCTATATGCCCAAGGACGTGCAGAAAGCCCTTGAAGAACAGGGCGAATGGCGTCCCGATGCCGCGAAATACAAGGAAGCCCCCAAGCCGTTTGGTGCATCATCCGAGGGCGCGCAATGATTGCGGAACTCGGCACCTTTTGTCTGGGGCTGGCCTTTGTGCTGTGTGTGGCGCAGGTGCTTCTGGTGCTGGCCGGACAGTTTAAGGCCTGTCGCGGCGTGGAACGTTTTAGCGAAGGGCTTTCCTTAAGTGCCGCTCTGGCGGCGGCGCTGGCGTTTGCGGCGCTGTTATATGCCTTTGTGGTCTCGGATTTCTCGGTGGCCAATGTGGCGCATAATTCGCATACCCTTAAGCCGATGCTGTATAAGGTGTCCGGTGCGTGGGGCAGTCATGAAGGCTCGATGCTTTTGTGGTGTGTGATACTGCTGTCCTATGGGGCGTTGATTACCTTGTTCGGGCGCGGGTTGCCGGAAAGCCTCAAGCACAAGGTGCTGGGGGTGCAGGCGCTTCTGGGGGCTTTGTTTGCCGGTTTTACCCTGTTTTCCTCCAATCCTCTGGCGCGGATCGATCCGGCCCCGTTTGAAGGGCACTCGCTCAATCCGATGTTGCAGGATCCGGCGCTGGCTTTCCATCCGCCGCTTTTGTATCTCGGCTATGTCGGCTTGTCGGTGGTGTTTTCCTTCGCCGTGGCCGCATTGATCGAAGGGCGGCTGGATCGGTCCTGGGCGCGCTGGGTCAGGCCGTGGACACTGGCGGCATGGGTGTTTCTGACGCTGGGGATCGCGCTCGGGTCATTCTGGGCCTATTACGAACTGGGCTGGGGCGGCTGGTGGTTCTGGGACCCTGTAGAAAACGCCTCGTTCATGCCCTGGTTAGCGGCAACCGCGCTTTTGCACAGTGCCATCGTCATGGAAAAGCGCGATGCGCTGAAGTCATGGACGGTGTTTCTGGCGCTTCTGGCCTTCACCTTCTCGATGATGGGCGCGTTTCTGGTGCGCTCAGGCGTGCTGACCTCGGTGCATGCCTTTGCCGTTGATCCGCAGCGCGGGATTTTGCTGCTGGTCATCCTGTTTATCACCGCAGGTGCCGGCTTTACGCTCTATGCCCTGCGGGCCGGATCGCTCAATTCCGGCGGCGTCTTTGCCAATGTCAGCCGTGAATCTGCGCTGGTGCTGAATAATCTGCTGATCTTTGTGGCCCTGACGACCGTGTGCCTCGGGACGCTTTATCCGTTGTTGATGGAAGCCGTGACGGGGCAGGCGATTTCCGTGGGTGAGCCCTATTATGTCTTAAGTTTCGTGCCCGCCATGGGTGTAGCCATGGTACTTTTGCCGTTTGCCGGACTTATGGCGTGGAAGCGCGGGAACCTTAAGGGGGTCTGGAAGCAGCTTGTCGGGGCGGCGGGTTTAAGCGTGTTGCTGGCGATTATTGGTCTGGCGCTGACGCGCGATCTGACGGCGCTTAAGGGCTTAAGCCTCGGGATAGGATTCCTGCTTGGGGGGTGGGTTGTATTCGGCAGCGTGCAGATGCTCATGGAGCGCACGCAGGTCTTTAAGATACCTGCGAAGGATGCCTGGAAGCGGTTTAAGGCTCTGCCTCTGGCGACACATGGCATGCTGCTGGCCCATATCGGGCTTGGGGTGTTTGTGCTTGGGGCGGTGGTCGAAACCAATACCCGACTGAGTGCGGTCGATAATCTGAGAATTGGCGAGCAGATTACGGTGGCCGGTTATCAGGTGACGCTTAAGGACGTTAATCAGGTGCCGGGGCCAAACTATGATGCCGATCAGGCGGTGATTACGGTACGCAATGCCGGTGGTCAGGTCTGCGAAGCGCGGCCCGAGCGCCGGTTCTATGCGGCGTCTTCAAGTGTGACCACCGAAGTGGCCCTGTGTTTCCGTCCAGTCGATGATCTTTATTTTGTGCTGGGGGAGCCGGTCATGACGCCTGAGGGGGCCAGATGGCAGGTCAGGGCCTTGTATCATCCTCTGGCGCGGCTGGTTTTCTTTGGGCCTTTACTGATGGCGCTTGGCGGCACATTGTCCCTGTTTGACCGACGCCTGCGGTTGGGTGTGGCGGCAAAGGGTAAAAAGGCATGAGCCGCAAAATCCTGATTCTACTGGCCATGATCTTTGGCCTGACGCAGATCGCGTCGGCGGTTCTGCCGTCCGAGGTGATGCGCGACCCCGATCAGGACGCCCGGGCGCGGATGCTGTACCGCGAAGTGCGCTGCGTGGTCTGTCAGAACGAAAATATCGCCGGTTCCAGCGCGGATATTGCCGCCGATATGCGCCGCGATATCCGGCTGCATATCCGTGAGGGCCTGAGCGACGCTGATATTCGTCAGACTTTGCGGGACCGTTATGGTGACTATGTGCTGTTTCGTCCGGCGCTTAATCCGGCGACCCTGGCCCTGTGGTTTTTGCCGGTCACCGTGCTGATCATCGGCGGGGTTATTTTTCTGCGCCTGCCGCGAAAGGCGACTGCGGTTGACGTGGCGGAGCTGTCCGCCGAAGAACGTGCGCGGCTCGATAAGCTGCTTGAGGACGACAATAACCGGTCATCCTGACGTCATCATTTCGCCGTATCCGAAGCCTTAACTCGTGAACGGGCGTATTAAAAAGCATCTGAAAACCGGATTAACCTCTGGTCTAAGGCCGAAAAGCGCTTATGTTATCCGTCAGGGTGCTGTCAAAGGCGCTTACACAGAAGTGATGAAATAGGATCGATAATGGGGAACAGGTTCCTGAATACGGTGTTCAAGCATAAGGGTACGGCAGCCGGTGTCGTTGGCGGACTGATGCTCGGTGCGGCGGTTGCCGGTGCGGCGGTGTCGGGTTTCGGCAGCAATGGCTATGACGGTGCGACCCTGCTCAAGACCGCCGAGGTCAAGCCCGTGGCCCCGCCTGCCGGTGCGCCCATGTCCTTTGCCGATATCATTGAGCGGGTGTCGCCTGCCGTGGTATCGATCGAAACCAAGGGCAAGGCGCAGTTGCCGCAAGGTATTCCGTCTATTCCGGGTTTTGACTTCCGCATGCCGGAGCAATCCGAAGCCCCCGAAGTGCGCGGGGCCGGATCGGGCTTCTTCATTTCGGCAGATGGCTATATTGTCACCAATAACCACGTCATCGAAAACGCCGATGAGATTACGGTAGAGCTGACCAACAAGACCAAGCTGAAGGCCACGGTCATCGGGCGCGATCCGGCGACCGATCTGGCGGTCATCAAGGTTGATGGCCAGAATTTCCCCTATGTGAGCTTTGAAACCGAAACCCGCCCGCGTGTCGGGGACTGGGTTGTCGCCGTGGGTAACCCGTTTGGCCTGTCAGGGACAGCGACCGCCGGTATCGTTTCGGCCTTTGGTCGTCCTGACGGGGCGCAAGGCTATGTCGAATATATGCAGATCGATGCGGCGATCAATCGCGGTAACTCCGGTGGCCCGACCTTTGACCTTAATGGCCGCGTAATCGGCGTCAATTCGGCCATTATCACGCCTTCGGGGGCCAATGCCGGTGTCGGTTTCGCTATTCCGGCCAATACGGCTGAGGCCATTACCTCAAAGCTGATTGCCGGTGGCAAGATTGAGCGCGGCTATATCGGCGTCACCATTCAGGCTGTCACCGATGACATTGCAGAAAGCCTGGCGCTTAAGGACAAGGACGGCGCTTATATTGCCGATATGGCGCGGGGTGGGCCTTCGGAAAAAGCCGGTGTGCAGGTTGGCGATATCGTCAAGAAGGTCAATGGCGAGGCGATCAAGACCTCTACGGATCTGACGCGTCGGGTCGCCGATGTCCGTCCGGGCGAAAAGCTGACGCTTGAGGTCTTGCGTAATAACAAGCTGGTCAATGTCACCATTACCGCGGCCTTGCGTCCGTCCGAGGACGAACTGGCCAAGGGACTGGGCAATAATCCGGTGGCACCTGACGCCAAGGGGCTTGAGCCGGTTCTGGGTATCAAGGTGGCCCCGATTGATCCAGCCGCGCGTCGCAATTTCAGCCTCAGCGACACGGTGAATGGTCTGGTCGTGCTTGAGGTTGAGGGCACCAGCGACGCGGGCAAGAAGGGCCTTCGGGCCGGTGACGTGATCGTGCGGGCCAATAATCAGGCGGTGACCAGCCGTGAAGCCCTCAATAAGATCGTCACCGATCTTAAGGCTGAGGGACGCCCAAGCATTCTTCTTCTGGTGAATCGCAACGGAAGCAATATTCCGCTGCCGCTCAGCCTGAAATAGATGATTGCAAAAATGTAAGAAAGATAAGCGGCTCCGCAGGTTTACGGGGCCGCTTTTTTTCTTATTATGCGCAGAAAAAGGGGAGGTCGCATGACGCAGGTTCTGATTGTTGAGGATGACGTGGATGCGGCCCTGACCATGCAGAAAGGCCTGCGTGAGGCCGACATTCACGCCACCCTGACGCATGATGGGGAAACGGGCCTGAGAGCCTTACGCGCCGGTGCGTTTGATGTGGTCATACTTGATCGCATGATGCCGGGTCTTGACGGGATTGCCCTGCTTGAGCGGGCGCGGCAGGAAGGTATCGATATTCCGGTCCTGTTCTTAAGCGCGCTGGGCGAGCTTGAGGATCGCGTCTATGGCCTTAAGGCGGGTGCTGACGATTACCTGACCAAACCCTATGCGCTGGCGGAACTGGTGGCGCGTGTCGAGGCGCTGGCGCGGCGCAAGGATAATGGCACGGGCGGGCTTGAGGCTGTGCTGAAGGTCGGCGCGCTGGAGATGAACCTGATTACGCGTATTGTCAGGCGCGGCGATCAGGAAATTGACCTTCAGCCGCGCGAGTTTCAGTTGCTGGAGTTCCTGATGCGCAATGCCGGTCGCAGTGTGACGCGCACCATGCTGCTTGAGAAGGTCTGGGCCTACCATTTCGATCCGCAAACCAATGTCATCGACGTACATGTATCGCGCCTAAGGGCCAAGCTGGATAAGGGTTTTGACCGCGCGATGCTGCATACGGTGCGCGGTGAAGGCTATCAGTTGTTGCCTTAAGCATGGCATCCCCCGCGCCCCAACCGAGGCCTCTCCAGGCCAAACCGCCTCTCCAATCTAAACCTATGTCGTGGCGCAGCTTTTTGAGGCAGACGCCGTTCCGCCTGACGCTGTTGTTTATTGTCGTCTATGCCTTCGTGGCCGGCATGATCTTCGGCTATTTCTATTTCGCCAATGCTGCGGAAACCCGCGCCCTGACCGATATGCGGGTCAGGATGCGTGTTGATCATTTTCGCGATATCTATGAGGTTCAGGGCCCTGAGGCCCTGCGGCGTATAATTGCACATGACGACAGTCCTGACTGGTTCATGGTCGAGCAGGTGCATAATGATCAGGGGCAGGTCACGGCGCAAAACCGGCGGGCGACGGATCTGGTGTCGCAGGGCGGTTTGGCTGATGCGGTCCCTATGTCAGTGGTTGGGGCGCAGGATTCTGAGCCCGTTCAGCAGCGGATAGACCCGTCAGGCAGCAAGCCCTTTTACCTGCGTGGTCAGGTGGTACGCCTTGGGTCGGATGTTACGCTCTATGTGGCCATGGATACCTCATGGGCGGATCGGGGCTGGCATATGGGGGTTAAGGCGATCTGGGGTGGCGCGGGTCTTTTGATCGTGCTGGGGCTTATGGCCGGTTTGCTGATTAACCGCGAAGTCTCCCGTTCGGTGCATGACCTGATGAAGGTGCTTGATGCCGTCAAGGAGGGGGATCTCAAGGCGCGGGTGGTATTGCGGGAGTCCGGTGACGAATTTGATGCGCTGGCCGAGCGGATCAATGACACGCTGGACCGGATGGAAGGCACTATTGGTAACCTGAAATATGCCGGTGACGCCATTGCCCACGACCTGAGAACGCCTTTGTCACGTCTGCGCACCCGGCTGGAGGTGGCGCTTTATGAGGTGGAGACCGATGCCGCACAGGCACCGGATGTACTTGAGCGGGCGCTGGCCGACACCGATCAGTTACTGCGCACCTTTCAGACTGTGTTTGCCATGTCGCGTCTGGAGGCGCAGGGTAAGGCCCCTGATCCGCAGGTCTTTGATGCGCAGGCACTGGCCTGTGATATGGCGGAATTGTTCGAGCCTCTGGCGCAGGACAAGGGACTTGCGTTTGACACGGAATTTGCCAATGATCTTAAGGTGTATGGCAACCGTGATTTTCTGGCGCAGGCGCTGGCCAATCTACTGGATAATGCCATTAAATATACCGAAAACGGCGGTATTACCTTCCGATTGCGGGAAACCTCAGGCGGGGACGTTGAATTTTCCGTGACCGATACGGGGCAGGGGGTGCCGGAAGCTGATCGTTTGCGCATCATTCAGCGCTTTGTCAGGCTGGAAAGCAGCCGCTCCTTACCGGGGGCAGGGCTCGGTTTATCCCTTGTTGAAGCTGTGGCCCGTGCACATGGCGGGCGATTAGCCATAGACGAAGGCCCGGGAATCTATAAAAAGGGTATATATGTAAACAGGGGGCCGGGCTTGAGAACGGCTCTGGTCTTGCCGCCTGTGTAAAAAACATCCGTTCCAGACCTAGCGAGTTGATGAAAGATATACTGTTTGCCCCGCTGATTGATCGCCTGCAACCCTGCGGCCCCGTGCTGAACCAAGGGGCGGTAGCGCATAATTTCGAAGCTATTGCTGAGGATGCGGACACAGACGGCTGGACAGATGTTTTTGAGCGCGCGAAAACCGCTCTGGCACCGGTGGTGTCCTCGTCACCCTATCTGGCGTCTCTCATGCGCCGTGATCCGAAGCGTCTGCATGAAACCCTTGTGTCAGCCCCCGAAGCGCGCCTTAAGGCCATATTGCTGGCCACTGAGGCCCTGACGCACGATGCGCTTAATGCCGAAACACCGCCAGATACGGATGCGGCCAAGAAAAAGCTGCGTCAGCTCAAGGCCGATACCCATCTTCTGACGGCGCTGGCTGATCTGGGGGATGTGTGGAATCTCGATCATGTGACGGCGGCCCTGACGCGCTTTGCCGATGCGGTCACTGAGGCCGCGATTGCGCTGGCGGTGCGGGAAGAACGCGATCGCGGACGGCTTAAGGCCTATGATCCCGCCGGTGAACGGGGCGTTCTGCCGGGCCTGTTTGTGCTGGCCATGGGTAAGCACGGGGCGGGGGAACTTAACTATTCCTCGGACATCGACATCACCTTTTTCTGTGAGTTGGAGGAACTGCCGCTTAATGACGGCCTTGAGCCGCAGCCGTTTGTCGATCGTCTGGCGCGGCGGGTGTCCAATATTCTCTCCGACCGCACCGGCGACGGTTATGTGTTCCGTGTCGATCTGCGCCTGAGGCCCGACCCGTCTTCAACGCCGACGGTCGTTTCCGTGCCGTTCGCGCTGAATTACTATGAGACAGTCGGCCAAAACTGGGAACGGGCGGCCTTCATCAAGGCGCGCGCCATGGCCGGTGATCCGGTCGAGGCCAAGCTGTTCATGCAGTCCCTGTCGCCGTTTATCTGGCGGCGCAGTCTCGACTATCCGGCCATTGCCGATATTCACTCTATCAAGCGCCAGATTCACGTTCACAAGGTCACGGATAGGCTTGATCCGGCGGGGGCGAACCTTAAGCTGGGGGTTGGCGGTATCCGTGAGATCGAATTCTTCGTTCAGACGCAGCAACTGATCCTTGGCGGGCGTGACCCGTCGCTGCGCTCGCGCCGGACGCTCGATGCGCTCGATGCCCTGCGCCGTGCGGGGCATCTGGCGCCGGCGGTGGCCAAGGAACTTAAAGCCGCCTATATCCGTCTGCGCGACTGGGAACATCGCGTGCAGATGATCCATGACGAGCAGACCCATACCCTGCCGCAATCCGAAGAAGAGCGGCTGAATGTCGGGGCCTTGTCGGGTTTCTCGAACCTTAGTCGTTATGATCTGGCGGTGTCGCGCACGCTTAAGCTGGTCAACAGCCATTATGGCGAACTGTTCTCGGAATCCGAAGACCTGTCGTCTTCGTTCGGCAGTCTGGTGTTCACCGGTGTCGATGATGACCCTGAGACCTTGAAAACGCTGGAGCGGATGGGATTTGATAATCCGTCACAGATCAGTGCGACTATCCGGTCATGGCACCACGGGCGTATTCCGGCCACGCGTACTGAGCGGGGACGGGAACTGTTTACGCGTCTGGTGCCGAAGCTGCTTGATGCGGTCAATGAGACCGGCTCGCCCAATCAGGCCTTTACGCGTTTTGCGGCCTTTTTCTCGAATCTGACGGCCGGGGTGCAAATACAGTCGCTGTTTCTTGCCAATCCCAAACTGTTTAATACCATCGTCGAGATCATGGGATTCAGCCCGCGTCTGGCGACCTTTCTGTCGCGTTATCCGACCATTTTCGACGCCATGCTCGATGCCGGATTCTTTGATCCGTTGGGGGAAGATGTCGATCGCCTGATCGCCGATGAGGTGGCCCGCGAACCACAGGACCTCGAAAGCGTCATGAACGCTTTGCGTCGTGTGTGCCGTGAACAGCAGTTCCGTATCGGCATGCAGGTGCTCAATGCCCGCCTGACGACCGAGGCCGCAGGTGCGGCCTATGCCCGTCTGGCGGATGCCTGTATCAACCATCTGGCGCCCTTAAGCCTTGAGGAAGTGCATCGTCAGGGCGGCGACCTGTCGGGCCATGTGGCGGTGGTGGCTTTGGGGAAGCTTGGGTCGCAGGAAATGACCGCGCGGTCGGACCTTGATCTGATGATCATCTATTTGCCGGATGATCCGTCTGAGGTTTCAAGCCTGAAGCAATGGGGTTCGGAGACCTTTTTCGCGCGCTTTACCCAGCGCCTGATTGCCGGACTGTCGGCACCGACCCACGAAGGGTTGTTGTACGAAATTGACATGAAGCTGCGGCCTACGGGGGCGAAGGGGCCGGTGGCGGTGTCTCTGGCGGCATTTGAGAATTATTACACCAAGGATGCCGATACCTGGGAGTTTCAGGCCATGACCCGTGCGCGGGTGGTCTGGGCGTCGGATGAGGACTTTGCCGATCTGGTGCGCCTGAAGATTGAAACCGTGCTGCGCTCAAGCCGATCGGCGTCAAAAACCGCTCAGGATGTGCTGGATATGCGAGCGCTCATGGAACGTGAGCGTCCCGCCAAAAGCTTCTGGGATTTCAAGCTGTCGGTCGGTGGTCAGGTCGATTGCGAATTTGCCGCCCAGTATTTGCAACTGATCCATGCGTCGAATGGCGGGCCGTTGCGCGTTTCGACACTGGCGGCGCTGTCGGCCATGCAGCGGGCGGGACTGGCGCCAGCCGAGCATATCGAAGCCTTATCGAATGCATGGAAGGTGCAGCAGGCTCTGGCCCAGATCATGCGCATATCGCTTGAGGCCGATCACGATCCGCGCAGCGAGTCTGAGGCCTTTCAGCGTAAACTGGCCCGGGCGGTACATACGCGCCGTCTGGATACGCTTGAAAACAAGCTGAAAGAGATCAGAAAACGCGCCCGTGACGCTTTTGAGGCCGTGGTAATCCCTTAAAGATTTGCAAGCCTCTTATCTTCTGGCATAATGTTTGCTTGGCTATCTCCGTTCCTTCAAGATTTCGTCTTGATTTCGGACAGCACGTTTGGGTGGCGTTGGTAAGCGTGCGTTAGCGTAAAACATGTCGAAACCGGCTTAATTATGCATTCCCCTTTATGGGGAATGGCGGGGACGCGTGTTGGTTTTTGTGTGAATTATAGTTAGTCAAATATTAATGACCAACCTGAGTCAGGCATCAAAGCTGCTCGGTTGCGCGATGTGGGGTATCAAGCTGTGCAAAAGGACAATTCCAACAGGAGCCTGATGGCGCCTGTTTCAAAGGTAGTAAGGCCGCTGGCCATCGCTATAATTTTAGCGGGTGTGGCGGCTGGGAGTAATGTCGCAGCGCAGGATCTTGTTTATCAGCCCATAAGCCCGACCTTTGGTGGGAATCCTTTTAATTCCTCCCATTTGCTGGGCGTGGCTAACGCTCAGAATGATTATAAGGATCCGGCAGCGGCTAAGGCCAGCAGTCAGAGTGATCTGTTTTCGCGGCAATTGCAATCGCGGCTTCTGTCCGCCTTTGCGTCACAGATGACCAACGCTATTTTTGGAGAAAACCCTCAGGAAAGCGGTACATTTACCATGGGGGGGCAAACAGTCAGTTTTGTCCGTGATCTGGAAAATGTAAACATCACCATTACCAACGACGATACCGGTGAAGTCACCAATATCGTTGTCCCTCTATTTCTCGAAGTCTATTAATGCGCAAGCTCGCTCTGTCATTGATGTCAGCGCTGATGCTCAGCGCATGTGCTATAACGCCGACGCAGGGTGTTGCGCCGGGTATGTCATTTGCTCCGCCTGCGTTTCAAGCCATTACGCCTAGCCAGCAGGATTTGTTTGATTTGCCGCCGCCATCGCGTCCGGTTGTGGTGGCTGTATATGGCTTTACAGATCAGACCGGACAGTTCCGGACCTCGGCAACGGGCCAGACTCTGTCCCGCGCGGTGAGTCAGGGTGGCTCATCTATTCTGATTAAGGCCCTGCAGGACGCTGGACGTCGCAACTGGTTCACCATAGTCGAGCGTGAGCAAATCGGCCACCTGATGAATGAGCGCCAGATTATCCGTGAAATGCGTGAACGGTATCTGGGGGAGCGGGGCGTAAATCCTGAAGCATTGCCGTCGCTTTTGTTTGCAGGTGTGATTCTGGAAGGCGGAATTGTCGGTTACGATTCTAACATCGTTACGGGTGGTGCGGGGGCCGGATTCTTAGGGATCAGTGGTCGTACCGAATA
>JBCEBX010000144.1:0-2782 GCA_039206455.1 Asticcacaulis sp. | reverse complement strand
AAGAAATTTCATTTTAATAGAACAGTTTTAATTAAGTGTAAGTACAACTACTGAAATTGCAGGCAAAGTAACCTCAAGCTTGTTTCCTTTTAAAACTGCGTTATTAAAGGCAACAGTTTTAATTTTTTCAGGATGTTGTGACGGTGTATCTGCGCGCCGTTTCTGTGCGTACCGGCGAAGTCCTGACGACTGTAACGGCCACGAAGACGATTGCGTCCTATGCCCTTGGTGGCGGGGCCTTCAGGTATGTCGGCTTCAAGGAACTGCTTGAGGCTGAGGCAGGCCTGACCACCAATGAACCGGATCATCTGGCCCTGCAACAGGCAGTCGAGAAGGCTGTTTACGGGCTGGTGATGGAAGGCGTGGAATTGCGGTTGTGGAATTTCAACGACACCAGTGCGGGGTGGCCGTATCTGTGGCGTTATCAGAACGAACGGGACGCGGGCTATACGCCGGTGCAGCTGGCTCAAACCAGTGAACGATCCGGCCCGCCCATGACAATTCGCCCGCGGGTGGATAAGACCGCGCAGGCTTCGGCATCAGCAGGCGATAACGCCGGTGGTGCCCGTCTTGCGCAACAATCAAATCAGTCATCAAATATCAGTGGGCGCAGCGGACAATAATGTTTCGGCGGATCGCAGTAATGATGATTGGTAGAGGCCTGTATAGAGTGAGCGTACAGTAAGCATCGGTAGATGTCGGGGGGCTCCACTACCTGAGTCCTGAAAAAATTAATGAGCCGTTTTACGGTAGCCAGAATTCGCTCTGAATTCGGGAACGGCTTTTTTTGGCTTAAAAAAAGTTACAGGAGTTATGTTAATGAAAGCGTCAATTTTAGCCTCGGTTTCCGCGGCGGCCCTCATTTTAGCTGCCGGTTCTGCCTTTGCTCAAAACAATGTCTCTGACATTTTGCAAACTGGGACAGACGGTGCGGTGACTGTCACGCAATCGGGATCGGATAATAATTCCGATGTCGATCAGTCGGGCGTTTCCAATACGACGAACCTGACCCAGAGCGGCACAAATGCCACTTCCACGGTTGTTCAGGAAGGTGTGGGCTTTGATCACGAGACAGGTCGTAATCTGGTGCAGGTCAATCAGTCCGGTGACGGGGCGACCTCCGAAGTGACCCAGACCGGTGATCACCGCAACCATACCTTTGTCACTCAGAACGGTGCGAGTGACTCGGTCGTTACTCAGGACGGTGCCTGGAACGAGGCCAATGTGTCTCAGACCGGTGACGGCAATACCTCTGACGTGACTCAGGTCGGGTACAGCAATATTTCTGGTAATGCGGCCAATACGGGTGTGACCCAGAACGGCGATGACAACAGTTCAGTCATTACTCAGGATCCTGCAGAATATGCGCGGGCTACGGTAATCCAGAATGGCGACGGCAATACATCTGTTGTTGATCAGGCCGTCTACGGCGAAGTAAATGACCTGACGACGGCTCTGGTGGTTCAGACCGGCAACGATCATGACTCGACCGTAACCCAGACCGGTATTGCCAATGCCGATGTGTCTCAGAGCGGTGACCGTAACACGTCTGAGGTCGATCAGAGTTCTTACCATGCCGACGCGACGGTACAGCAGTCGGGTGCAGACAATAGCTCGGACCTGACTCAGGGCCGTGGGGCCGGTCACCCGTATCAAACGCAGAACCAAACGGCTCTGATCGTTCAGTCGGGTTCTGAAAACGACTCTGTGGCTGTACAGTCCGGTTCGAATGGTGATCTGAATGTCGATCAGTCGGGTGACCGTAACCTGTCGGATGTGCTGCAAAGCGGTTTTGATAATGCGTCCGGCAGTGCGACGGCCCTGGTCGGTGTGGATCAAAGCGGTAACGACAATCAGGCCTATATTACGCAGTCGGGCGCCTTGTCTGATGCCTTTGTTGATCAGGTTGGCGACTGGAACACGGCAACGATCAGCCAGAGCATTGGCAATGCACCGAATCCTCCGGGCGGCCCCGATCCGCGTGTAGCTACGGCATCAGTTGAACAGATCGGCAGCTATAATGTGGCCACGGTCACGCAGTTTGGTGGTTCAAATACCGTCAGTGCCCGTTTGTCGGAAGCCAGTGTGGTTCAGTCCGGTGACAATAACGAAAGCCTGATCACCCAGACCAACAGCCTGATTGTCGCTTCGGCTGCAAACAATACGGCCTCGGCATCTCAGTCCGGTGATTATAACAACTCCACGATTGTTCAGGACGGCATCACTCTGACGGCCACTCTGACGCAAGGGGGGAGCTATAACGAATCCGAAATTACTCAGTTGGGTACGGGGCATACCGCTGAAGTTACTCAAAATTCGGACAGCAATATCTCAGTCGTATCTCAGTCCGGTTCGGGCAATTTCGCGTCAGTAACCCAGTAAGTAAGCGTTTTCATCTCACAGACGGGCGCTCAGCGATCCGTTGCCTTTCAGGTAACGGATCGTGCAGGCCCTTCCATTTTTAAAGATAGAGCCATATTATGAAACGCAAAATTCTTGCCTCGGTATCCGCGGCAGCCCTTATTCTGGCAACGGGATCTGCCCTTGCACAGGATAATACGTCGAATGTTAATCAAACCGGTAGCAACGGCACGGTTTCTGTAAGCCAAAGTGGTTCCAATGCCACGTCCCTCATCAATCAGGGCGGGAGTAGCAATACAGCCACGGTTTCTCAATCGGGAGACCTGGCTAATTCCACGGTTACACAGGACAACGGCACCGGCAGCAGTGACGATAACAACACTGCAACCGTAACGCAGAACGGCAATGCGCAATCAACAGT
>JBCEBX010000143.1:1206-4604 GCA_039206455.1 Asticcacaulis sp. | reverse complement strand
AAGCTTTTATGACCACACGCGCCCTCACCGACCCGCAAGCCTTACGCGACCTTATTGAATCGCGTCTGTTCGCTTTCCCCAAGCGTCATTTTCTCGCCTCTCAGGATCTTGATCCGCCCGACATTCTGGCGCTGCTCGATCTGGCCGACGCCTTTGTCGATCTGAACCGTCAGACGACCAAGAAGCTTGATATTCTCAAAGGGCGCACGCAGGTCAATCTGTTCTTCGAGAACTCGACGCGCACCATGTCGTCCTTTGAACTGGCGGGTAAGCGTCTGGGGGCCGATACGGTCAATATGAACCCGCGCACCTCATCGGTCGCCAAGGGGGAAACCCTGATCGACACAGCGGTGACGCTCAATGCCATGAAACCTGACCTTCTGGTGGTACGCCACTCGGCCTCAGGCGCGGCAGAACTTCTGGCGCAAAAGGTCGGATGCAGCGTCGTCAATGCCGGTGACGGTCAGCACCAGCACCCCACTCAGGCGCTTCTGGACATGCTGTCCATCCGCCGCGCCTTTGGTCATGTCGATAGCCTGACGGTCGCCATCTGCGGCGATGTCGGTCATAGCCGCGTCGCGCGTTCCAATGTCATATTGCTTAATGCCATGGGGGCCAATGTACGCCTTGTGGGGCCTCCGACGCTGATTCCGTCTGATGCCGATCAGTGGGGCGTTGACGTCTATCACGACATGCGCGAAGGCATTGCCGGTGTCGATGTCGTGATGATGCTCAGGCTTCAGCTTGAGCGCATGGACGGGGCCTTCATCCCTTCGGCGCGGGAATATTTCCGCTTCTATGGCCTTGATCGTGAAAAACTGAGCGTGGCTTCGCCCAATGTACGGGTCATGCACCCCGGCCCGATGAACCGCGGCGTGGAAATCGACTCGGAAATTGCCGATGACCTTTCGCTCTCGCTCATTCAGGATCAGGTCGAGATGGGCGTTGCCGCCCGTATGGCCGTTCTGGCGTCCCTTGCCGCGCGTCTGGAGGCCTAAGGTCATGCTCAAGCAAACCCACCCCATCGCACTGGTCAATGCCCGCCTGATCGACCCCGAAAGCGGTTACGATGGCCCCGGAAGCCTGATTGTCGCAGACGGCGTGATCACCCAGATTATTCATTCCGCGCATCTGCCCTCAGGCTCATCCGACCTGAAGGTCATTGACTGTAACGGCCATGTGCTGGCCCCCGGCCTGATAGATCTGCGCGTCAAGACCGGCGAACCCGGTGCCGAACCTAAGGAAACCCTCAAATCTGCCAGCCTTGCCGCCGCCGCAGGTGGTGTGACCTCAATGGTCGTGCAGCCCGACACCGATCCGGTAATTGACGAACCCGCACTGGTTGATTTTATCCTGCGCCGGGCGCGTGATATAGAACTGGTGCACGTCTATCCCGCCGGCGCCGCCACCAAAGGGCATAACGGTAAGAAAATGGCCGAGATCGGCCTGATGCACGATGCCGGTGCCGTCTATTTCACCGATGTCGAACACCCCATCGTCAATTCCAAGACCTTGCAGCGTGTATTATCCTACGCCAACGGCTTTAACGCGCTGGTGGCGCACCGCCCCAAAGAGCCGTGGCTGTCCGAAGGCGCGGTCGCGACCTCGGGCGAAATGGCCTCACGCATGGGCCTGAGCGGCGTTTCAGCGCTGGCTGAACGTATCGCCCTTGAGCGTGATCTGGCGCTGGTGGAACTGACCGGTGCCCGTCTTCTGGTCGATCAGATTACCACGTCTGAGAGCGTGTCGGCCATTAAACGCGCCCGCGCCCGTGGCCTTGAGGTCTTTGCTTCGGCCTCAATCAACCATCTGGTGTTCAACGAATATGACATCGGCGATTATCGCACCTTCTACCGCCTTGATCCGCCGCTGCGTTCTGAAAACGACCGTCTGGCCCTGACGGATGCTCTGGCGGACGGGGTGATTGATGTGGTGGTGTCCAACCATTCGCCCGCACCTGCCGAAGACAAGCGTCTGCCGTTTTCCGAAGCCACCGCCGGTGCCATTGGTCTTCAGACCCTACTGCCCGCGCTGATCGGCCTGCATCAT
The DNA here is from genome assembly GCA_039206455.1 of Asticcacaulis sp. Lineage (GTDB taxonomy): Bacteria > Pseudomonadota > Alphaproteobacteria > Caulobacterales > Caulobacteraceae > Asticcacaulis. The sequence continues at coordinate 2,555 of JBCEBX010000143.1, read as the reverse complement.
GACCGGGACATCCCGCTGATCGACCTGCTGCGCACCGTGACGTCTAATCCGGCCAATCTGATCGGGCTTGAGGCCGGACGCCTCAGTGTCGGCGCACCGGCCGATCTGGTGCTGGTGGATATCGATGCACCGTTTTCGTTGCGCGAAAAAGACATACTGTCAAAATCGAAAAACTCCCCCTTTGAAAACCGCACATTGCAAGGCAAGGTGGAACTGACACTGGTAGATGGCCGAATCGTCTACCAAAATAACTGATATCAGGAACGCCTTTTATGACCGATCTGCCCGCATGGTCGATCTATGCCCTGTCCGCACTTGGCGGTTATTTTCTGGGGTCGATACCGTTCGGTGTCCTGACAACCCGCATGGCCGGGATCAATATCCGCGACATAGGCTCCGGCAATATTGGCGCGACCAATGTCTTAAGAACCGGACGTAAGGATCTGGCACTGATTACCTTTTTAGGCGACACAGGCAAGGGGGCCGCTGCTGTGGGCCTGGCCTTTTTGTTGCTTTTGTCACAGGACATGGGCACGCGTCAGACAGGCATGGCGCTGGCCGGTGGCGGGGCGTTTCTCGGGCACCTCTATCCCGTCTGGCTGAAATTCAAGGGCGGCAAGGGCGTGGCGACCTTCATCGGCACCCTGTTTGCTGCCTCCTGGCCGCTGGGTCTGATTGCTGCCGGTGTCTGGCTTCTGACGGCGTTTATTTTCCGCATCAGTTCCTTGAGTGCGCTTGTGGCCGCGGCCCTGATCGCACCTCTGGGGCTTCTGTTCGATCAGCCCTATCCGTTTCTGATCATGGCCATATTCATGTCGGTGCTGATCTATCGTCGCCATAATGACAATATCCGTCGGCTGCTTAAGGGCGAAGAGCCCAGGATCGGCAAAAAGAAAACTGCCGAAACCACGGGTGGGGCCTGACCTCCATGAGCCTGTTTGATGAGGATTTCCCGCAGACAGGCTTTCCCGCCTGTACCACTGACGAAGAACGTTTTGCGCGCCTGCAATTGTCGCGTACCCCGCGTATCGGGCCGGTGCATTTTCAGCAGCTTATCCGCCGTTTCGGCAGTGCCCGTAAGGCCGTAGAGGCCCTGCCCTCTATCGCCAGACGTACCGGTGGTGCCATACAGCCCGCCAAACCCGAGCAGGTTGAAGCCGAAATCGCCCGTGGACAGGCTATGGGTGCGCGTTTGATTGTTCTGGGAGACGCGGCCTATCCGAAACTTCTGGCACAAATCCCCGCCGCCCCGCCGGTCTTGTGGGTAATGGGGCAACATACCGCCTTCCCGTCCCGCGCCGTCGCCATTGTTGGCGCACGTAACGCCTCCGCCGCCGGACAAAAGATCG
>JBCEBX010000143.1:0-1196 GCA_039206455.1 Asticcacaulis sp. | reverse complement strand
ACCTCATTGTCTCGGGCCTTGCGCGCGGCATAGACACTCAGGCACACAGCACCAGTCTGAAAACCGGTACGGTTGCCGTTCTTGGGGGCGGGATCGATGATATTTACCCACCGGAAAACACCGACCTCTTCCAATCGATCAAAGCCTATGGTGCGCTGATTTCCGAAAGTCCCGTGGGCTATAGGGCGCGTGCCGGTGATTTTCCCCGTCGCAACCGCCTGATCAGCGGTCTGTCTTTAGGGGTGATTGTCGTTGAGGCCGAACTGCGCTCAGGCTCGCTGATTACGGCGCGTCTGGCCGGTGAACAGGGGCGCAATGTGTTTGCTGTGCCGGGTTCACCGCTGGACCCCCGCTGCCGCGGCACCAATGGCCTGCTACGCGAAGGGGCCAGCCTGTGTGAAACCGCCGCCGATGTCCTTGAAGTGCTTGAGGCCCAGAGTGGATTTGATGAACCGCTGCATAATTACCGCCTGTCTCAGAACTGGGCAACGGATATGACTTGCGATGCCAGCGATGAGGCTCTTGAGACCACCATTGACAGTTTGCGCGACCAGCTTTTTCATCTGATCAGCCTGACACCCAGCTCACGCGATGAGCTTTTGCGCCTGACTCAGGCACCGGCCCATGCAGGCCTTGCCGCCCTTGGAGAACTGGAAATTTCTGGCCTGATTGTCCACACGGGGAACGGCCACTATATCCGTGCCTAATTATCGTTGAGGGGGGCCAACGCGAATTTAGCCGCCTGCTTTAATTGCTGGCTAAGATCCTGATTTCCCACTACGGCGGCCAGTTCCGCCAGTTGTGTCGCCATGTCAGATATATAATTATGCACAGACTCTGGTTCAGATGGCGCGCGACCATTATCCTGAGTTACCATATACCACCTCCAATATGTAATCTCACGCCAGCACAGCACGAAATCAACCCAAGGAAGAATTTTACACATATCAATTTAAAATTGCAACCACTCTCACTGCGAGCGAGTTGACAGAATTTGTCTCCCGCGCCATGAGTGAGCCATATAAGGCTCTGCCCCTATTCGGCGAATTTTCCCGCTGGTACGGCTTAAAACCGATTGAACTTCTTTTATTCGCCCCTATTAGTGATTTCATGAACCTCGTCATCGTCGAAAGCCCGGCCAAGGCCAAAACCATCAACAAATATCTGGGTAAGGACTTCACCGTACTGGCCTCCTA
>JBCEBX010000142.1:0-4612 GCA_039206455.1 Asticcacaulis sp. | reverse complement strand
GCTATAGCCTTGCCGGTCGTCCGAATTATGAGGTCACGGCGGGTTCGGCAAGGCTGAACGGCGAAGATTTGCTTGAGATGGAGGTGCATGAACGCGCCTCGGCCGGGCTTTATCTGTCGTTTCAGTATCCGCTGGAAATTCCGGGCGTGCCCGCTATGACATTTATCCGCACGGCGCTCAATTCACAGCGCAAACTGCGTGGCGAAGATGAAATGTCTGCGCCTGAGTTTCTTAAAGAGATCAGGGCTATAGCCAAGACGCTTAAGATCGATGCGGACATGCTCAAGCGTCCGCTGAATGTCGGGTTTTCGGGCGGTGAGAAAAAACGTATGGAAGTGCTGCAGATGGCGCTTCTGAAGCCAAAATTCCTTATCCTTGATGAAACCGATTCCGGGCTGGATATTGACGCCCTCAAGGTCGTGTCTGATGGTGTCAATGCCTTACGGGCACCTGATCGCGGTATGCTGGTCATCACCCACTATCAACGTCTGCTGGATCATATCAAACCGGATCGTATCCATATTCTGGTGGACGGAAAGATTGTCCATTCCGGCGGGCCTGAGCTGGCGCTGGAGCTTGAGGCGCATGGTTATGATCGCTACGTCAATGAGGCGGCGTAATGAACGCGCCGGTTCGCAAGCTGGATATCTTTGATCCCTCGACCTATCCGACACGGCGGGATGAGGAATGGAAATATTCCGACCTGTCGCGTGCTTTGCGTGAGGTTCCGCAGGATGTGGGCCTGTCGCACATTCAGGCTGAGGTCGCTGATTTCAATGGCTTTTACTGGCATTGCGCCGGTGATGGTCAGTTGGCAGGCCTTCAGGACGCCGTGCGTCAGTCAAAGGGCCGTCTGTATCTCGATATGGGCGATTTTGGCATGGAAGGCGCGGTTTCCGGCTATCAGGGCGAGGGCCGTATCCGGCTTGAGGCGGGTGAAAGCCTGATCCTGCTTGAGGACTATACGGGGGCGTTTGATTATGCCGCCCATACGACGATCCATTTTGAACTGGCCGAAGGGGCCAGCCTGACCCGTGTCGTTATTCTGGATGAGCCGGAATCGGCGACCTCTGTGCGCCGGTCTCAGGTGAAGACCTCACCCAATAGCGTATTCAAACAGTATGTCTTTGCCACGGGGGCGAAGTTCCAGCGTTTTGAGACCCATGTCGATCATGCCGGACACGGGGCCGTGGTGGAAATGAACGGGGCCTATCTTTTGAAGGATCAGGTACATTTCGACTATACGACGCGTGTGCGTCACGCCGAGATTGACGGCACGACGCAGCAACTGATCAAGGGGCTGGTCAAGGACCGCGCCACGGGCGTGTTTCAGGGACGTATTCTGGTCGAACGCGGGGCTGACGGCACCGATGCGCGGATGCACCATCAAGCCCTAATGCTCAATGACGGGGCAAGAATACGTGCCAAGCCGGAACTTGAGATCTATGCCGACGACGTGCAGTGCGCCCATGGCAATACGATCGGGGCCATGGACGAAGCGGTTTTGTTCTTTTGTCAGTCGCGTGGCATGGATGAGGCCACGGCGCGTGCCCTTCTGATGCAGGCCTTTGTCGTGCCGGTGGCCGAACAGATCGAAGACGAGATTGTGCGCGAAATGGTGCTGAACTGGATCGAGCATAAGGCCGGAGGTTTCTATGGCCTTTGATGTTGAAGCCGTTCGCCGCGATTTTCCCATCCTTGGGCGGGAGATCAACGGCAAGCCTCTGATCTATCTCGATTCAGGGGCTTCGGCGCAAAAGCCTCAGGCGGTTATTGACGCCATGGCACACGCCATGGCCCATTCCTATGCCAATGTGCATCGCGGGCTGCATCGTCTGGCAAATGAGGTGACGGATGCCTTTGAGGCCGGTCGTGAGACAGTGGCAACATTCATTAATGCCAGCCGCGTTGAGGAAGTCATCTTCACCAAATCGGCCACCGAAGCGATCAATCTGGTGGCGCAGACTTTTGGTTTGTCGCTTAAGGCCGGTGATGAAATCCTGATCAGTGAGATGGAGCATCACGCCAATATCGTGCCCTGGCATATGGTGGCGCAGCGCACCGGTGCGGTGCTGAAATGGGCGCCGATCCGTGATGACGGGTCGCTGGACATCGAGGCGTTTGATGCGCTTCTGACCGATCAGGTGAAGCTGGTGGCCATCGCGCATATGTCCAATGTGCTGGGGACGATCAATCCGGTGAAGGACATTGTCACTAAGGCCCATGCCGTCGGCGCGAAGGTGCTGATCGATGGGTGTCAGGGTGTGGTGCACCTGCCGGTCGATGTTCAGGCTATTGGCGCTGATTTTTATGCCTTTTCGGCACACAAACTCTATGGCCCGACGGGCTTAGGGGTTCTGTGGGGCCGTTATGACCAGCTTGATAGCCTGCCGCCCTGGCAAGGGGGCGGTGAAATGATCGGTACGGTCTCGAAAGAACGCATCAGCTATGCGGACGTACCGCACCGGTTTGAGGCCGGTACGCCCGCCATCCTTGAGGTCATTGGCCTGAAAGCGGCTATCGACTGGCTGTCGCAGTGGGATCGTGAGGCGGGTGTCGCACATGAATATGCGCTTTATCAGCGGGCCCATGCGGGCCTGAAAGCCATTAATTCGGTGCGAATCTATGGTGAAGCGGCGGAAAAGGGGTCGATTCTGACCTTTTCTCTGGCCTCCGCCCATGCCCATGACGTTGCGCAAATCCTTGACCGATACAATATAGCTGTAAGGGCAGGGACACATTGTGCGGAACCTTTGATGACCCGTCTCGGGGTGACGTCAACGGTTCGTGCGTCTATCGCCCTTTATAATACTGAAGCCGAAATCGACGCGCTTATTGCCGGTGTCGAAAAGGCGCAGGGTTTCTTTGAGTAAGGTGTAACATGACTGATGCTGCCGCTGATCACAGAGAACAGTCTGAACTGTTCACCCAAGCCGAAGCTCCGCCAGCCGTAGAACCGCTGAGCGAAGACGAAATCACGCGCCTGACCGAAGAAATCATCGCGGCGTTTAAGACCGTGTTTGATCCGGAAATCCCTGTCGATATCTATGAACTGGGTCTGATCTATCGCGTCGATATCAATGACAGCCGCGAAGTGGTGGTTGATATGACTCTGACGGCGCCCGGCTGTCCTGTGGCTGGCGAAATGCCGGGCTGGGTTCAGAACGCCGTAATGGGCGTTCGGGGTGTCGCCGACTGCCAGGTCAATCTGGTATTTGATCCGCCGTGGGAGTCGTCGAAGATGAGTGACGAAGCCAAGCTGCAACTGAATATGTTTTAGATTTCACACCAAAGGTCCTTCGCCAACGCGTGATGGGCTTTTGGGTATGGAGTTATCTTATGGAACCTGCTGTCACTGTTCGTCCACGCCGCCCCAGACCGGCGGTTGTGTCCCTGACCGACAAGGCTGCGGATCAGGTTAAGGCCATTATGGCCCGCACCGACAAGACGTGCATCGGTTTGCGTATTGGCGTGAAGCAAGGCGGCTGTGCGGGGCAGGAATATGTCCTGTCTTATGCTGAAGCCGCTGAACCGCTGGATGAGGTGGTGACCGACAAGGGGGTGACCATACTTATCGAGCCTAAGGCCGTGCTTTATCTGGTCGGTACGGTTATCGACTATGAAACCACAAAGCTGGCGTCGAAATTTGTGTTCAACAATCCGAACGAGACCGATGCCTGTGGTTGCGGTGAAAGCGTTACCATTAAACCTGTATCGGCGTAGTCACTTTTAGCCAGTCAATGGCCTCGTCCATGGTCTCAAAGGCACGATTTTCGTCTTTGTGAAGCAAGGCTGGATCGAACGTATTGATACGGGCACGGGTGAGGGCATCGGGTGATAGAATGGCCGTTTTGCGGTGTGGGGCCGTAGGGGGTTTCTGATCAACCCACCAGGCTTTCAGGCGCTTTACATCTTCGTATTCGTAATGGCCGATGGCGTGACGGTAATCAAACAACCGGTTATAGGTCCACACCTTTTCAACAATACTATGTGCGGCAATAAGCTGATCTGTCAGTGCAGCGCTAACGATTGTTCCCCGCACCGAAAATGAAATGAGCTTAAGTGTTTCATCCACCTCGGTCCGAACGCGAAATCCCTCTGGCATCTGGTTACCCCTTATTTTAGGTAGATAGTAAGAGGCGGGATATTAAGAAAGCCTGATTTTACGCGTTTAACAAATTCATAATATGATTTAATCGTGTATAAAAACGGAGGCTTTTACGGGTTCACCTGTGGCTTCGGCAATCAGATTTTGGGTTGCGGTTTCGATCTGATCCTGAAGGCGTGCCATAAATTCGGATTTTTCCAGTCCCGGCATAATTGGCGGCAGAAATTCCAGAACCGCCGTGCCTGATTTCTTTTCAAATTTTTCTTCCTGCCAGAACAGGCCGAGATTAGTGGCTACCGGCACGACCGGACGGTTGAAGTTTTTATACATATGCCACACGCCGGAACGATAGCGGCGATGGGTGCCCGGCGCATTGAGATGGCCCTCAGGATAGATCAGTATATGCCGCCCGTCTTTGGCGGCCTGAGCGGAACGGTCGCTCAAGGCTCTGCGTGCTTCATGCCCGCCGCAATTATTGACAACGATGGCGCCCAGCTTGCGCAG
>JBCEBX010000141.1:0-4638 GCA_039206455.1 Asticcacaulis sp. | reverse complement strand
CTCATTGTGCTGATTGTACTTGTGGGCGGCGCGACGCGTCTGACCGGATCGGGCCTGTCGATCACCGAATGGAAGCCCATTCACGGCGTTATCCCGCCGATGGGGGTTGCGCAATGGACAGAAGAATTTGCCAAGTATCAGCAGATTCCCCAATATAATCAGATAAATGCCAATATGACTCTGGATGAGTTCAAGGGTATTTACTGGTGGGAATGGGCGCACCGGATATTAGGTCGTGTCATTGGTCTAGCGATTATTATCCCATTTGCGGTCTTCCTGTTTATAAAAGAAGTTCCGAAACGCCTGATCTGGCGTTGTGGGGCCATTATGCTGCTGATCGGCCTTCAGGGCGCGGTTGGCTGGTGGATGGTCTATTCCGGCTTGTCGGCGCGTGTGGATGTGGCGCCTGAGCGTCTGATGACCCATCTGGGGCTGGCGCTTGTGCTGCTGGTGTTGTGTGTCTGGACGGCGCTTGAGGCGTGGGCGGGGCAGTCACGTGGGCGCGGTGCGTCAGCGAAATGGCAGGTGCCCGCTTATGCGTTACTGGGGCTGGTGTTTTTTCAGGCCCTGCTTGGCGCGTTGGTGGCAGGTAACGATGCGGGGCTTGTCTATAATGACTGGCCGCTAATGAATGGCCGGTTCGCGCCCTATGTCGATTATTCCAAGGGGTTATGGCTGGTTCTGTTCCATGATCAGGGTATGGTGCAGTTCCTGCATCGTCTGACGGCCTATGGGCTTCTGGTATTTGTGACTGTGTTTGCCATTATGGTGGCGCGTAAGTGCCTCGATGGCCGTATCAAGGGGCTGGCGGCGGGGCTGGCGGTGCTATGCTGGGCGCAGGCCGCCCTTGGGGTCGCCGCCCTTGTGACTAATGTGCATATCCATACCGGGTTGGCGCATCAGATGGGGGCGGTGATCGTCCTGATCATCGCCACACTTCTGGCCTGGCACATTGCCCGAGCCGAGCGTGTGTTCAGGCAGAGGTCGTTTTAATAGGCTTGTATAAAGTGGCGGTTGCTTTCGCATTCGTACTGCGTAACGGGGGCAATCGCATCACCTCGCAGAAAATAGAGCTTACATTGCACCAGTAGTTTGTCCTCGAAGCTTGTGACGTGACCTTTGGTTTCAGCATCTTTTTTCAGCTTGGTGGTTAGCTGGACATAACCGTCGTACCATTCGAGCGCCTTGTGCGTATCGCTTTCGACACCTTTGCCATGTTCATAGACACTTGCGATTTCGATAAAGGCTTTAGGATCGCCACCTTCGGCCCCTTTGAGGAGATAGGCCAGACCATCTTGCGGGTCAGGCTCAAGGCCAATGGCGTACATCATATCTTTTCTGAATAAGGTCATACCCCACAAGGTTTGGGCTTCGGGTAGTCCCGCCTCTGCTAAGGATTTGATGGTTAGTATGCCTGATCTTCTGATTTCCGGCGTGCAGCTTCCATCGGGATAAATGTCACATCCCGCCGCAAGCGTAGCCCGATGGAAACGTTTCCGCAGACGGATAGCGTTTATGTCTTCGGTTGTCAGGTTTTGAGGGGTGACGGACAACCGCCAGACTATGGCCTTATCCGAGTGACTTTGCATCCATTCAAGGGTTGCGGCTTTTGCGTCTTCGGCAGACTTATCTAACTCTCCTGTCAGCAACAGCAGCGCCACGGAAGCAATCGCCCATGTGTCACCGTGTGCCGCAGCTTTCTCATACCAGTAAATCGCCAGTGTGTCGTTTTGTTCAAAACCGTCCCGTCCATGTTCATAAGCTGAAGCAAGCTCTTTTTGAGCCTCAGGGTCACCCTTCTGAGCGCGTTTCAGAAGGTCGTCATTTGCGGCCTTTTGAATATTTTGCAAGCAGTCACGAATGTTCGGATGGTTTCCAAAAGGCTGGATTTGTTGAGGGCATCCAGCAATATCGCCGGGATGGAATGCCCGGACGTTTGTAGAAGCCTTTTCACGGGTATGAACTTGCGACGATATCGGCACAATCAACAAAGCGATTGCCGCCGATTTCATAATCGTCCGGTTAAACTTGCCCATGCTCCCCTCATGGCCTATGTCTATCAATCAGCTTTCTTCTTGGCGGCAGGTTTTTTTGCCGGTGCCTTTTTCGCTGCCGGTTTTTTAGCGGCCGCTTTTTTGGCGGGTGCTTTTTTCGCCGCGGTTTTCTTCACGCCGCCCTTGGCTTCGATCAGCGCGAGGGCCTGTTCAAGCGTCACGTCCTCAGGTTTGGTGTCCTTCGGGATGGTGGCATTGACCTTACCACATTTGACATAGGGGCCATAACGTCCGGCCAGAACCTGTATCTTGTCGCCACTTTCGGGGTGGTCACCCAGTTCCTTGAGCGGCGCGACGGAGGTTGCCTTGCCCTTAGGATTGGCGCGTTTTTCCGCCAGCAGAACCACGGCGCGGTTGATGCCGACTTCGAAGATATCCTCAAAGCTTTGCAGATTGGCATAGGTGCCGTCATGGGCAATAAACGGTCCGAAACGCCCGTTAGCGGCAGTGATCGGCTTGCCGTCTTCGGGGTGAAGGCCAACTTCGCGCGGCAGTGACAGAAGTTTCAGACCGCGCTCAAGGTCAATCGAGGGCGCAGGCCATGCCTTAGGCAATGAGGCGCGTTTGGGTTTATCTGTTTTGGATTCCGCTTCGCCCAACTGGACGTAGGGGCCGAAGCGTCCGATTTTCAGGGCGACGACCTTGCCGGTTTCGGGGTCAGTGCCCAGTTCGCGGTCACCGGACGCGGCGGCATCGTCGGAAGCGTTTTCGGGGTTGCCCACGGGGCGCGTGAATTTGCATTCCGGATAGTTGGAGCAACCAACGAACGCGCCAAAACGGCTGGTCTTGAGGCTCAGGAGGCCATTGGAACAGGACGGGCAGGCGCGCGGGTTAGACCCGTCACCCTTGTCGGGGAAGATGTGCGGGCCGAGCGCTTCGTTCAGCTTGTCCAGGACTTCCGAGACGCGGAACTCAGCGATTTCACCGGTCTTGGCGTGGAACTCCTGCCAGAATTCACGCAGCAGAACCTTCCAGTTCAGGTCGCCAGCGGAGACGAGATCAAGTTTTTCCTCAAGGCTGGCCGTGAAATCGTACTGCACATAGCGATTGAAGAACTCATCAAGGAACGCCGTCACCAGCCGTCCCTTGTCCTCAGGTATGAAGCGGTTCTTGTCCATGCGCACATAGTCGCGGTCACGCAGGACGCTTAAGGTAGAGGCGTAGGTCGAAGGCCGCCCGATGCCCAGTTCTTCCATGCGCTTAACCAGCGAGGCTTCGGAATAGCGTGGCGGTGGTTCGGTGAAATGTTGCGCCGGTTTGATGTCATGCACATCGACCAGTGTGCCATTACGCAGAGCGGGCAGACGGCCACCGTCTTCGTCAGACTCGTCGTCCTTGCCTTCTTCGTACAGCGCCAGATAACCGTCAAAAGTGATGACCTGACCGGTGGCCCGGAGGCCCACCAGCTTGTCCTGATTGAGTAGTTCAATCACGGTGCGTTCGACACGGGCAGCTTCCATCTGCGAGGCCATGGTGCGCTTCCAGATCAGCTCATAGAGCCGTGCCTGATCGCCATCAAGGTTGAGGGTTTCCGGACGACGATGCAGTGAGGTCGGGCGGATAGCCTCGTGGGCTTCCTGAGCGTTCTTGGCCTTGATCTTGTAATGACGCGGTTCGGACGGCACATAGGCGGCCCCGAAACGATCCCCAATCACCTTGCGGGTTTCGTTAATGGCGGCAGGTTCGATATAGACGCCATCGGTACGCATATAGGTGATCAGGCCGGTGGTTTCGCCGCCAATATCAACCCCTTCGTAGAGTTTTTGCGCGGTCTGCATGGTGCGTGAGGCGTTGAAACCGAGCTTACGTGACGCTTCCTGTTGCAGGGTCGAGGTCGTAAAGGGTGGGGGCGGGGTGCGCTTACCGGGTTTTTGCTCAACCGATTCAACGGCAAATTTCGACAGGGAAATGGTCTTGCGTGCCCCTTCGGCCAGGTCGGCGGTGTTCAGGTCGAACTTGGCCAGTTTCTTTCCGTTCAAGGTCACCAGACGCGCCGTAAAGGGCGGAGAATTGGCCGATACCTCGGCGTCCACGGTCCAGTATTCTTCGGACTTGAACTTCTCGATCTCGACTTCACGATCGACGATGATTTTCAGCGCTACGGACTGCACACGTCCGGCGGAACGTGCGCCCGGAAGTTTACGCCACAATACCGGTGACAGGGTAAAGCCCACCAGATAATCAAGCGCCCGTCGTGCCAGATAGGCTTCGACCAGTTCCATATCAATCTGGCGCGGGGCGGCCATGGCTTCCTGCACCGCCGATTTGGTAATGGCGTTAAAGGTGACGCGTTCGACGACCTTTTCTTTCAGCACCTTTTTCTTATTGAGTACCTCAAGGACGTGCCAGGAAATCGCTTCCCCTTCGCGGTCGGGGTCGGTCGCCAGAATGACGCGTTCAGATTTCTTTGCCGCATCCGCAATATCATTCAGACGCTTGGTGGCCTTGGGGTCGGCCTCCCAGGTCATGGCAAAATCTTCGTCAGGCTTTACCGACCCGTCCTTGGACGGCAAGTCGCGCACGTGACCATAGGAGGCCAGTACGGTGAAGTCCTTACCCAGATATTTGTTGATGGTTTTGGCCT
>JBCEBX010000140.1:0-4645 GCA_039206455.1 Asticcacaulis sp. | reverse complement strand
TCAGTTCAAAGACGTTCTCATACATATCGGCATTGATGCCACCGAACTTTTCCCGCGCCCAGTTGCCAAAGGCCGGTTCCTCGTCATTGATAAACAGGCCGCGATATTTGACCTTTGGCTGATCCTGACGCTCACCGGCGGTAATATAGACGGATTTGCGTTGTTCTACCGGCACATCAGCCCACCAGTACCAGGGGGATACCCCGATCTTTGATGAGATATCATAGGTGCCGAACACCGCCCCGCGCCGGTCGGATCCGACAATTACCAATGCCCGGTCAATGCCTGCAAACGGCTTATCGACCACCACCTGACGATAGGCTTCCCACTGGCCGCTCAGGTCGTCGGCCCGCACCGCACCCGATGTCACAAGTCCGTCAATAACAGAATTGCGCCCCAGTGATCCGATGATCACCACCTGCCCCTTGGCGTTTCTGAGGTCATTGACCACCGTCGCCGGTTTGCCCGATACCCGCTCAAGGTCCTTGGCGAAGTTTCCGGCCACATGCAAAACCGCTGGATCATCCGTGGCGTCAACATAGATGCTAACGGGAGTGGCGTTGTGTATCAGGGTAAAGGCCGCCCCTGTGTCACGGTCACAGACACTAACCGGCGTATCACAGGCCAGTGCAGATAAAGGTGTAAGCGCGGTAGCGGCCAGTAATGCGGCAATCATCTTAAGTCGCATGGGTCGTTTCCTCAGATTTTTATTTATTGGGCCTCAGCATGCTGAGAATGTAGTTTTTCAGGCTGTTCATACGCTCAGGGGGCATGGCGCCGAACATGCCTCGCTGCGCTTCGGGCAGGTGGGCAAACGGTTCGCCGTTCAAGCGGAAAATGAAATGGTCAAACATCTCTTTCCAGCCTGCGCGCATTTCGGGTGTCATATGGGCAAAAGCCGCAAGGGCCATGTAAAATGCCGGATAGGGCGGCATGAGATCAGGCCGCCCCGGACGCCACCAGTAGTTGACGAGCATATTGAACGCCCCCCGCGCCTGCACGTCATGCCACCAGAAATAGGGGATGTAGATGGCATCGCCCGGCTCAAGCACCGCCTGTTCCGCGGACTCTAAAGCGGCGGCAAATTTCGGATATTTATCCAGTTCCGGCGCGATGACATCCGGCAGGCTGATCGGGGTGCCATTAGGCGTCAGATCAAACGACCCCGGATAAAGATTAGGCAATTGCTCCGGCGGAAACAGTGTAAAGGTGCGCTCACCCGACACATTACAGGCGATATTGTGCATAATATCGTAATGGGTCTGGGTACGGGCGGCATTACCGATCCAGAAGCGCGGCCCCATACGCGGATCAAGCAAACCGACCCGGTTTTCATTAACAAACGGCGGGCAATATTCGTGCGCGATCAGGGCCTGAAGCACATGGGCAGCGCATTCCCCCTCGCGTGGTGACTGCCCCTGATGTTGCAACAGCCAGTCGAGTGAGGCGCTTAAGGTCGTCGGAATTTTCTGAAAATTAAGCCCTGCAAAATCCGGCGTATAATAGAATTTGCCTCTATGCTGCGCCTCAAGCGTCAAAGCCTGCGTCGGTTTACCGGTATCATGCTGCTTAAGATAGCCGCAAAGGGCCTCAGGTGAGGTTTGCGCCAGCCTGACCACCGACCAGTCCGCCACCAGACCTTTGAGTACCGCCGGACGGTTTGAGGGAATGATCTCCGCCTCAAACTGTTCTTTGGTGACATTCTCATAAACGCGTACCGGTTTTACCATGGGCTATCTGTACCTGTAGAGTTTCAGGCGTTGTGCGCTGAAATGACTGGGGGGCAGGCGCAGATGCCGCCCCTGATGGCTTTCGTCACCATTGAGCCAGCGCCCGTCCTGCCATTGCCCGTCAGTGAACTCGGCTTCAATAATCCGGTCAATGGCAATCCGATCATTGCCCTTAGGGTCTTCGAAGGTCAGGGTGACCCCAGAACCCGCAACGATAAACTCATCCTTAGACGTATGGATAATCAGCGCGCCGTGGGTGGCATGTTTCTGCTGATCCTTAGGCGTCCACGGATCAACAAATACCGCCCTGAACCGATAGCCGCCCAGTTCGAACACCTGCGGCGTGGTATCGACCTTGCCATCAGCATCTACGGGTGCGATCAGGCCGCGCATGGTGCCCTTGCCCTGATGGGCGGCGATGAGTGGCGACAGGTTTTTCAGCAAGACATAGGCCTCGCTCAGACGCCCGCCACGTGGCAGATTTTCAATGGCAAAGGGCGACACACCGATCGTATCCAACTCACCAAACGCATAGAAGGCTTCGGCCCCTGCCTCGGCCCGTTCGGCACGATTGGCCTCAGGAATAAACAGCGTATTGTCATAGCGCCTGAACTGCTGCACCCAGTGGACAAAATCCGGCCAATAGATATCGATGGCCAGAATATCAATGCTTGGCGCACCGGCTTTCCAGACATCGAACAGGTGCGGTAAAGGCCCTGCCGATGGGTATTCGCCCGGCTTTTTCCCGGCCTGATTAAGCGCGGCATTGACGAATAACGGGATATTATGCGCGGCCTTACCCGATTTGGCCTGCGTCTCGACATATTGCGCATAGCCCCAGGCCTGAAACACCTCCTGCGCCGCGTCGGACGTGCCAAATACCTCGGCCCATGTGCCTTTGGTTTTCGCGCCATTGGCGTCCCACAGGGCTTTCATCTGCGGATGCAGGCGCGCGCGGTTCTTAGTCAGATAGGCCGTCAGCGCGGCAGGTACGGGCGCTTTCCACGCAGCTTCCGCCTCACGGCTATGGTCGCGGGCCGACGGCAGCATGCCGATCTCGTTCTGCACCTGAACCATGATCACCGTGTGGTTCGGGTCATTTTTCGCCAGATGCGCCATCAGGGCGGCAAAGGCCTTGCGATCCGCCTCAAGCGTATCAGGATCATGCGCACTTAAAATATCCTGCGCCTGACCGTCACCGTTACGGGCACGGGAAAATCGCTTCTGATCGTGTTTGACCCATGACGGCACATAGGTGGACATGGAGTTTTTCCACGCGCCAAACCACAGGAAGACCACGCGCATGTCATTTGCCTGCGCCTGACGGATAATGCCGTCGGTCAGGGTGAAGTCAAACTTCCCTTCCTGCGGTTCAAGCTGCTCCCATGTCAGAGGGATGAGCACCGTATTCAGACCACCGTCTTTCAATGCCTCCCACTGTTTCGCCAGATTAGGCAGGTAGGAGCCGGTCGAATTGCCCAGTTCCCCACCAAGGATCAGAAACGGCTGGTCATCGACCATCAGTTGCTGTGTCGTACCCTGCGCTTTCAGGTACGGGCCGGCAGCCTGAGCCCCACCCGCAAGGGCGAAGCTCAGGGCCAGAACGCTGATTAGCGACTTCATTTATGCCACCGTCAGGGTGACGTTCTTAAGATCGACGCTATTGGGGCCAACACTAATGGTGAAGGTACCCGCCTCGACCACACGAGTCATGCTGGTGTCGAAGAACTCAAGCTCGGCAGGGCCGATTTTCAACTCAACCGTCTTGGTTTCACCCGGTTCAAGCGTGACGCGTTTGAAACCTTTAAGTTCCTTCACCGGACGGGTTACCGAAGCAAAATCATCGCGGATATAGAGCTGAACGACTTCATCCCCTTTGCGCGAGCCGGTGTTTTTGACATCGACCAGAACCGTTACCGTCTCATTTGTAGCGATAGTGGCCTTTGACAACCGGGGCTCGGAAATCTCAAAGGTCGTATAGCTGAGGCCGAACCCGAACGGGTAGAGCGGTGACGTGTCGCCCCCGAGATAGCCGCGACGCGCGGTCGGTTTGTGGTTATAAAACACCGGAAGCTGGCCTGTGTTGCGCGCAAAGCTGATCGGCAGTTTACCGCCCGGATTGTAACGGCCAAACAGGATGTCTGCGGCGGCAAAACCGGTCTGTTGCCCAAGGTACCAGCCTTCGACAATGGCGTCGGCCTTGTCCTGCAACAGGTTGATCGACAAGGGTCGGCCATTGAGCAGGAAGACAGTGGTTGGTTTTTTCAGGGCGAAGATGGCTTCGGCCAGTTCGTTCTGCTCACCGACCATATCCAGCGAGTCACGATCCCCCAGATGGTTGTCGGCCCAGGCCTCACGTGAGGTTTGCTCGTTATCCCCCAGTACCATGATGATGGTGTCGGCGGTTTTCGCCGCTTCGACAGCCTCGGCGATCAGGCGGCGATTGACGGCCGGATCGGCGAAATGCACCTCATCAGCCGCCCAGTCACGCTTTTCGGTGATGCGTACGGCTTCGCGGTATTCGAGCGTAAAGCCCTGCTGTTTCGCTTCGCGCTCAAGACCTTCATAGATCGACACCACATGGCGCGGAATATCGGAATAGCCGCCAATCGGGGTGTCCTTGGCGTGGGTGCCGAGCAGCAGCACCTTGCCGACCTTCTTGCCATCCAGCGGCAACATGCCGTTGTTTTTCAGGAGCACGACCGACTTAAGGGCCGAGTCATGCGCCAGCTTCACCGCCTCCGGTGTTGCCGTCAGGCTATCGGCCTTTTTGGCATCGACATAGGGGGCCTCAAACATGCCCGACAGGAACTTCCATTCAAGGATACGGCGCACAACGGTGTCAATCTCGGCGACACTGATGCGGCCTTCGTTGACCAGCTCCACCAGATGCGGATAGGCCTCACCGTCTGGGG
>JBCEBX010000139.1:0-4648 GCA_039206455.1 Asticcacaulis sp. | reverse complement strand
TGTGCGGCCTGTTCAACCGGACAGGAGCCTTATTCGCTGGCCATGATGATGGAGGAATTGCGCCCGCAATATCCGCGCATCAAGCTGGATATACTGGCGACCGATATCTCTGAGCGGTGCCTCGAAAAGGCGCAGGCCGGTCTTTATACGCAGTTTGAAGTACAGCGGGGCCTGCCCATTCAGATGATGGTCAAGCACTTTGAAAAGGTTGACGATATGTGGCGCTTGTCGTCCAAGATCCGTCAGGCGGTTCGTTTCAAGAAACTGAATCTGCTTGAGGATCTGCGGATGGTGGGCCGTCAGGACGTGGTCTATTGCCGTAACGTGCTGATCTATTTCGATATCGAAACCAAGCGCCGGGTGCTGGAGCAGATCAGCACGCTTCTGCCTGATGATGGTTTCCTGTTCCTCGGGGCGGCGGAAACCGTGCTTGGGATTACCGATGCCTTCAAGCCGATGCCGGGAACGCGCGGGCTTTATATTAAGAACACCGCCGCCGGTGCTACGGCCATGCCGCGATTACGTGCCGGAGCGGCCTGAGGGCTTCGGCTTCAACCTTGTTGGGGGAAGTACCCCACCACCCCGCCGGTAAACCGGCGTGGTCCCCCTCCCCAACAAGTTGGGGAGGTATGGGAGATTAATCCGCAGGGCTGAGGACAATGACTCCGCCGCCATTCGGGGCGAGGGTCAGGGAAATGCGGTCGCTGCTGCTGACCTTCGTTTCCGATGTTTTGAGGGTGGAAATTGTATCCCCGTCGGCCCAGACCTTTGCCGCATGTTTGCCTTTCAGGAACGAGAGCGGCAGGGTGATATTACGCCCCTTATCGTTGGTGATTGCCCCGACATACCATGTCTCGCCTTTGCGGCGGGCAATGGCCACATAGTCATCGATATCGCCAGCAATGAAACGGGTTTCGTCCCATGTTGCCGGAACAGCCTGAAGAAAATCGACCCCGTCTTCCCATGTGCCGTCAGCCTTTTTGTAGGTCGGCGGGCTGTCCGAGACCATCTGCAACGGGCTGTCGTAGATGACATAGAGCGCCAGAGCGTGGCCGCGGGTGGTCATCACATAAGGGTTGAAAAACTGCATTTTTTGCGGAAAATCTTCGGGTGTGGCGTGCCGGAAGCCACCCGGGGTATAATCACTTGGCCCGAGAAGCCCGCGTGTGAAGGCCAGCCGGACATTATGCTGCGCCGTAATGCGGTTGCTCCATTTGTTGTTTTCGGCCCCCAGAACACCTTCCTGTGTCACATAGTTCGGATAGGTGCGCAGAAGGCCGTTCGGCGGATAGGCACCATGCAGATTGACCATGATCTTGTGTCTGGCCGCCGTGGATAACAGGCGATGGTAATATTCCACCATATCCTGATCGTTACGGTTCATGAAATCGACCTTGATGCCGGCAATGCCCCATTTCTCGTAGGTCGCAAGGGCCTCATCCATCTGATTGTTCAGTTGTTCCCACTGCACCCAGACCCAGACCCTGACGCCCTTGTCGCCTGCGTAGCGGATGATTTCGGCCAGATCGACTTCGGGCTTGGGTTTGGTGATATCGGCCTTCGCATTGGCTTCGACGGTCGAGCCAATCGACCAGCCTTCATCAAGCATGATGTAGTCAAGGCCCATATCCGCTGCGAAATCGGCAAAGGCCTTATAGGTATCGGTATTCATGCCCGGATTGGGAATGTCGACCTGAGAGCCGTTCCACCAGTCCCATGCCACAAGGCCTGGCTTGATCCATGCGGTGTCTTTAAAGGCCTGAGGCTCGGCGAGGGCCGTGATCAGATTGTTCTCAATAAGCTTTCCGGCTGTGTCGCCGATCATCACCACGCGCCACGGGGTTGCAAAACCCTGTGCGGCATCAATTTTCGCGGCAATGGTGTTAAAGCGTGCGCCCGTCGCATTATCCTTGCGTGGCGTCAGTATGACATCAAGCCCCAAACCGCCGTCTTCACGTCCGGCATAGTAGGCACCGGGATAGTTTCTGACATTGGACTCAGCCAGGGCAAAGGTGGTGTCGCCTTCGCCGGTTTTACATACCACAGGGGATTGATAGAGGTGGAAGGCCCGGAGGTCGCTGGCCTTAAAGGGGTCATGTTCACCTTCGAAGCTGTTCTCAAAGCGACCCTGATTGAGGCCCCAGCAGTTAAAATCGGCGGCAAAGCGGAAGCTGGTCAGTTCTTTCTGTAGCTTCAGGTCTTTGGGGCCGCTGCCTGACGGGATGACATAGCGCAAGGCGACGCCGTCATCATAGGCCCTCAGAACAAGCTGTAAGGTCGGGATCAGCGCGTCATCCTTTTGCAGGGTAATGACGGTTTCGCGGTAGGGCGCCCTAACCGATGTGGTCTTACCGATCGGCAGTTGAAACGCGTCGACCCCATCGGCCGTTTTGACCTGAGTGACTTTGTGACCATCCGGGCCTATTTTGGGGCCGGACGGCACGTCTGTGCTGACCATCAGGCCGAAGGGCGAGGGGGTAAAGACGGTCTTGCCGTTGCGGCTGACGCTTATGCCGTTAGTGTCTGTTCCGTGCGTGAAGCCAATGACGTTCCGGCCATCAGGCGAGGCCGTTTGAATGGTCTCAGCCTTAGCCGAGAAGGCGCAAATACCCATTAGCAGTGGCGCCAGAAGGTGAGCCGCTTTCATCCGATATTCCTTGTCCCTGTGTTTTGACCGTTTCTGACTGCGGCCTGTCTGTTTGGCCCATGATAGGCACAGGAATAATGAAAAACAATTTATTTAATGGGCCGATACTATCTATGGATACGGTGATCGGCCAGCAGGGTGCCTGAGGCTCTGGCGTCTTCTTCATGGGGCAGGTCGCGCGCTTCTTCGCGCAGGGCACAGGCATACCATATCTGCATGGATTTTAGCTCAAGCAGGTGCTGCACATAGGTTTTTGAAACCTCGCTCAGTGGCAGATCATAGGTCTGAACACGGAAGGCCACCGGGCAGAAGAAGGCGTCAACGGCGGTAAAACGATCACCTGTCAGAAATGGCCCGCCAAAGCGTTCAAGCCCTTCCTGCCATAAGGCATCAAGACGCTTCAGGTCTTTGGTCAGTTCCGGCGTCATCTTGTGCAGACGGATACGCAGGCCGCAATTCATCCCGCACTGGCTGCGCAGGGCGGTAAAACCCGAATGCATTTCAGCGGCAACGGATCGGGCAAAGGCCCGTGCGCCCTTGTCCTCAGGCCAGACGGCAGGGTGGGTTTCATACACATATTCGGCAATGGCCAGCGAATCCCAGACGGTCACGCCATTATCGGTCAGGGCAGGCACGAGGCCAGAGGGCGAGAAGCGGTTAAACGGATCGCTCAGGTCATTGGCCGGACGGAAATAGTGCTGGTGCTCAATGAAGGGGATATCCAGTTCACGCAGCAAGACCCACGGCCTGAGCGACCATGAGGAATAGTTCATATTGGCTATGTGCAGTTCATACATAGGTCAGCTGTCCTCGAAATAATGGTTTCGAGTATGGCCTTTCCCGCACGGTTTGCAAGCTGTGCCGTTAGCCGAACTGAAAGCCGCTGAGGGCCGTATTTACCGGTTGCAGGGTTTCGCTGTAGGTGCGCTCTCCGGCATCGTCACCGGCGGCCCCTGCGGCGACCATGAGCGGTAGAAGGTGATCTTCGCGCGGATGGGAAATGCGAGCGCCGGGTGCGCGGACCCACTGTGCGAGGGCGTCATTGCGTGCATCGCCGGTTCGGCCAGTGACCGTTTCATTAAGCCAGTTATCGAAATGATGCGAGGCATTCACCGGATCGGGCCCCAGTCTGGCCCGCATCAGCGCGCCGACATCATGGAAGCTCATGCCTGAGGCTATGATAAGCACACCTTCATCGCGTAAGGGGGCCAGCGCCTTGCCAAGATCAGTATGGGCCTCAGGGTCATATCCTTTTTTGAGGGACAACTGAATGACCGGAATATCGGCTTCGGGATATATGAGCAGTAAGGGGATAAACACGCCGTGGTCATAGCCACGTGTTGTGTCAGTATTAACGACAATACCGGCCTGTGCCGCGAGTTCAGTGACGCGTGCCGCCAGTTCAGGCGCGCCTTTCGACGGATAGGTCAGCTGGTAGGTGTGGTCGGGAAAGCCATAATAGTCGAAATAAAGATCAGGCGCAGGGGTTGCCTGTACGGTGAACTGATCTTCTTCCCAGTGGGCGGAGACGACAATTATAGCCTTGGGTTTTTGTTCAATCTGCGTGGCTATGTCCCGCAGATAATCGCCCATCTGATCCCACATGTGCGGCGGGTTCCACTCCATAAAGAAGCAGGGCCCGCCGCCGTGTGGAATAAAAAGCGTAGGCAGCCGCGAAGCCTTATCCTGAGTAATGTCGGTCATGTCAGGCTCCGCGTCCTTAAGGCCTATTGCTTGATCGCTTCGACAGTAATCTTCAGCTTGATTTCGTCGCTGACGCCAGGCGCATAGGCGCCGGCATTAAAGTCCGAACGCTTCAGCTCACCCTTGGCGCTGAAACCGGCAATGGTCTGGCCTTTGAAGTTCTCACCAATCTTGTTGAGTTTCACATCCAGAACGATGGGCTTGGTGATGCCCTTGATGGTCAGGTCGCCGGTTACCTTGGCGGTGTCGGCACCGGTCACCTCAACCTTGGTGCTCTTAAAGGTCGCGGTCGGGAAT
>JBCEBX010000138.1:0-18478 GCA_039206455.1 Asticcacaulis sp. | reverse complement strand
CTCTCCGGCAGATCAACGATCCGCAAGCCGCCATTTTCAGCCGCCGCCACAGCATACAGCCCCTCACCGACCTTAAGCTTTTGCGGCCCCAGATGATGCCCGTCGCGCACAAATTCATAGGTCTGTGCCTCATAGGTCAGGGTCGCAATATTGGGCTTACCCTCAATCGCCAGACTGCCGTGACCGATCACCAGCAATATAGCCCCGAACACAATCGCCTTACGCGTCCCCAGATAGCGGTCGGCCATAAGCCCGCCAATCAGCGGCAGCAGATAGATCAGCGACGTATAGGAGGCGTATTGCGTATTGGCGATTTCATCGGAAAACAGGAAATGCGACGTCAGATAAAAGATCAGCAACGCCCGCATGCCGTAATAGGAAAACCGCTCCCACATCTCGGCAAAAAACAGGACAAACAACCCCTTGGGATGTTTGCGCAACTGACTGAGAACCGGAATAGCCGTCAGAACGGTGATAACTATACCGACCAGAATAACAATGTTCATAGGACGTCCCCAATCATTGTCAGGGGATCAGAAACCAAAACCCGGAGTTTGGCAAGCCTTGTATCCCCGCACCATTAAGGCGAAATTTTCTCTCCTCCCTGCTTTGGGGGGTGGTGGCGGCTAAGCCGACGGAGGGGTACCTTTTAGCCACTTAGCCACACACCCAACAGGTTTGCGCGGCTATCTAATAGGCCGCTTCTTTATAGATCGGATCAACCACCCCACCCCATTTGCCATGGTATTTCTCAAGCCAGCGATCCGCCAGAGTCAGCCCCGAATCGGCAATTTCAAACAGAGGCGCCAGATAAATCGACTCATCCTGACCGGTGTCTGACAACTGCCCGCGACGCTTTAGCCCCGCTTCGGCGATCTTCAACGCATCCGAAGCCCAGTCCCTGACCGCGCGTCCGGCAATCTCGCCCTTAAGACCGGTTTTCGCCGCCTGCGCCCGCCATTGCAGGCGTTCGGCCTGCGTCCAGTTTTTTACCAGATCCCACGCCGCCTCTAACGCCGTCTGATCGTATAATATGCCCGCCCAGAAGGCCGCCAGCGCATTGATATGGCTCTGCGGACCGCCGTCGGCCCCACGCATTTCGAGATACTTCTTGAGGCGTACTTCCGGGAAAAGCGTCGTCAGATGATCCCCCCAGTCATCAATCGTCGGGCGCTGCCCCGGCAATGCCGGCAATTCCCCTTTGAGGAACGCCCTGAAGGATTGCCCCGACGCATCGATATAATCATCGCGTTTGACGAAATACATAGGGACATCAAGCGCATATTGCGCATAACGCTCATAGCCAAAATCGTCGTCAAACACGAACCCGAGCATCCCCGTCCGGTCAGCATCCGTATCTGTCCAGACATTGGCACGCGCCGACACAAACCCGTTCGGCTTGCCTTCTGTAAAGGGCGAACTGGCAAACAGAGCCGTGGCAACCGGCTGAAGGCTTAAGGCCACGCGGAATTTCAGCACCATATCGGCTTCGCTGGCATAATCCAGATTGGCCTGAATGGTCGAAGTTCTGAGCATCATATCAAGCCCGAGGTTCCCGACCTTTGGCATATAGGCGCGCATGATATTGTAACGCCCCTTGGGCATGACCGGCGTCTGTTCACGGCTCCACAGCGGCGAAAACCCAGCCCCGAGAAACCCCAGCCCCAGCTCACCGCCAACGGTCTTCACCTCATCCAGATGACGGGCGGTCTCGGCGGCAATCTCATGCACGCTCTCAAGCGGCGCACCCGAAAGCTCAAACTGTCCACCCGGCTCAAGCGACACAGATGCGCCTTCACGGCTCAGGGCAATCAGCTTGCCCTTTTCATACACCTCGGCCCAGCCAAAGCGCGTCAGGCCCTTAAGCAGTGCCTCAATACCGCTGGCGCCATCATAGGCGGGACGGCTCAGATCATTGTGATGGAAAACAAATTTCTCGTGTTCCGCACCAATCCGGAACTGCGCTTGCGGCTTTTCACCAGCCGCAAAATAATCGATCAGGGATTTATGGCTATCCACAGGCGCAACATCGCCGGAAATTACAGGAGAACTGGCCAAGCGCCCTATCCTTTAAATCGAATAATGACTGTTACAATTTCTGGCTATATGGGCCTATGTGTGCAGGCGCACAAGTCATTTTCACTAATTTATTGCCAGTCCCCGAGCACCTACCGCCAGTCCCCAAGCGTCGCCTGATAAAGCGTCAGCGCTGAAATGGCCGCCGTATCTGCCCTTAAGATACGTGGCCCCAGATTGACAGCAACGGCCTGATCATGCTGCCTCAGCTTACCGCGCTCATGATCATCAAACCCGCCCTCCGGTCCGATCAGGATTATGACCTGACCGCTGGCCTCAAGCCCGCTCAAAACCTCGGTCATAGGCCTGATCTGACGTCCTTCTGTCTCATGGGTCGAGTCTTCATCCCCATAGACAATCCTGTCGTCAGAACTTAATTCTTTTACATAAGACTCTAATTTAACAGGACTTAAAACCAAAGGCACATCTAAACGCTCTGTCTGTTCCGCCGCCTCCTGCGCAATAAGCTGAAGCCGCCCGACATTGGTGTGATCGGCATTGGTGCGTCGCGTAATCAGAAGCTGAACAGCCCCGACCCCAAGCTCTGTCGCCTTCTCAATGATCGTCTCAAGCCGCGCCCGCTTAACCAGCGCCACAGCCAGCACCGGCGGATTTCCTGTCTGCGGCTGGGCCTTGGTCTGACGCAACACTTCAACCGTCACCAGTTTCTTGGTCACCAGATGAATACGCGCCCGCCATTCCCCGTCACGCCCGTTGAACAGTAAAACTTCATCATCCACCCCCAAACGCATAACGACCGCCAGATAGCGCCCCTGATCAGGATTGAGGGCCAGGGTCAAACCTTCGGCAAAAGGCGGCGTATTTTCAGCGATAAACAGACGGATCATAAGCCTGTTCTAAGCCTGTCCGCCCCGCCCGCCAAGCATGTGGATTGATATTTTGTCGTTTCGCTTGATATGCTGTCAAAAAATATGAGGAAATGCCATGACGTCTGCCTCCCTGCCTGCCCGTTTGTGGCTTATAGGTGCCCTGCTTCTCAGTAGCTGCGCCACGCCGACACACCTTTCAGCCCCCGACAGCGGCTCTCCAGACATCAGTGGCTTTAATGACGCTGTGCATCACTGGCGTAATAAACACGGCGATGGCTATGCGCGACTTCAGCCGGATAATTATGTCGCCATTGCGGACACTATTCTGCTCCTCCAGAGGGATAACGGCGGCTGGATCGAAAACCGCGACCCCTTAAGGATACTCAGCGAAGCCGAAATCCAGCAGGCGCTGGCTGAAAAAGCCGACCCCGATTTCAGCTTTGACAACCGCAACATCTATACCCAGGTCGAATATCTCTTCGCGGTTTTTGAACGCACACAGGACAATCGCTATCGTCAAGCCGCCCTCAAGGGCCTTGATCTGATCCTCACCCATCAGATCGACACCTGTGGTGGCTGGCCCCATACAGTACCCGCCCGACAATCCTATCACCCGATGATCACACTGGCCGATGAGGTCACTTCCGGTAATCTGACCCTGCTGCGCACCATCTCGGAACGCAAACCTCCCTTTGCCCATATCGACGAATCGCACCGCCAGCGCGCTGAAACCGCACTCCAAAAAGGCGAATCCTGCCTGTTACGCCTGCAAATCCGTCAAAATGGCCGCCTGACGGGGTGGGCCGGACAATATGACCCGGCAACGCTCACCCCCGTTAAAGGCCGCAGCTTTGAATTGCCTGCCATAGTCACGCAGGAAACCGTCGAGGTCGTCCGTTATCTGATGCGCATCGACAATCCCTCACCGGAAATACGCGCCGCGATTATTGCCGCGGTTGAATGGCTGGAATCATCAAAATTCAATAACTTGCGTCTAGAAACCTATACTCTGGATGAACCCATACGCTATGATTATCACACAGCGACCACCGACCGCCGACTGGTCAGCGACCCGACCGCACCGCCACTGTGGGCACGTTTTTATGACCTGAATGACAACAGCGTCATTCTGGCTAATCGTGATGGCGTAAGGGTGGCAAACTATCAGGATATTCATCACGAACGCCGCACCGGCTATGCCTGGTACGGCGAATGGCCCGCCAAATTACTTAACGAAGACTATCCGGCCTGGTTGAAACGCAACACGCCCTAACGCTTTTCGCGCAAAATCTCATCAAGCCAGCTTTTCTTACCCTCGATGACCTCAAGATGCGGGTAACGCAGGCCCTCGCGATAATCGACCCTATAGGTGCGATAGGTCTTTCCACGCCGGATCAGCAAGTCCAACGCCCCGCCGGTCTTAGCCAACCCTATGGCCTCCTGAAGCTTCTCCGCCTCATAGGCCTCGCCATTGACCGCGATCAGGGTCATGCCCTGCCCCAATCCCGCCTTATGGGCCGGGCTGTTCCATATGACCTGTTGCAGATCGCCATTGGTTCCCAAAACCAGCCCCAGCGAATGGCTCAGATCGGTCTGCCTTAACAGTCGCTCCCGCGCCCGCGTCCAGTCACTTGGCCGATCGCGATAGACCAGCCGGTATCCCCCCTGCTCAAATCCGGCCAATGGCGCAGACGGGCCAGCCTGATATAGCCTCTCGCTCAGAAAACCGGCCCAGTCATATTCATAAACCGCATTAAGTGCCGAAACCACATCATTGAATTGATAGGCTTTGGCCTCAAAATCACCGTCCGGCCCCTTGAAAAAGGTAGCGGCAAAATCATCCAGCGATTTACGCCCGCGCGTCTGCTCACGGATCAGCGTGTCCGCCTCCAGCCAGACCAGTAAACCGGCATTGTAATAGTCTTCGCTTCGCTGCCAGCTGCCCCAGTTTTTCGGCGCACGCTGAGCAATGACGGGATCATTGGTGGTGTCGATCAGGGGCCGCCACGCACCCCCGGCCTGAAGGTCATAATGCGCCGCTATGTGCGCCAGCGCCTGTAAGGTCTGTTCGCGACTATAAAGCCCTGACCGCGCCGACAGCACATAGCCCCAATATTGTGTCTGCCCCTCATAGACCCACAACAGGCTCCCCTGCATGGGCGTCTGAAAATCCGGCGTCAGCAAATCAGCGCCGCGTTTGTATTTGCCATTCCACGCATGAACAAACTCATGCGGCAGCAAATCACGCCCCACAAATTCCGAGGCCCAGTGCCGGAAATAATCCGGCGAATGACCATTTTCCGACGACCGGTGATGCTCCAGCCCGATATCCCCCAGATTATCAGACAGATGCAGCAGGAAACTGTAACGATCATAGGGCTCGGACTGAAACAGCCTCAGCGTCTGATCGACCATCTTACGATGAAGGGCGACGTGCTCGTCGGTCATGACCAGATCACCGGCCTCATCAGCCATAACAAACAGACTGACCGGCGCCCGCCCCCTGGGCGTCAGATCCACCGTTTTGAAATGCTTACCGGCAAACATCGGCGAATCGACAAAATGATCATAGCTGATCGGCTTGAAGATAATCGTATTATCCGCCTGCGTTTCCACAGCCTCAAGCGCGCTGCCATAGCCCCAGCCCGGCGGAAGCTTAAGCGTCAGTTCAATCGGAATCCGGCGCGTGTAATATCCCGCCGGATAAAAAGACAACAACTCCCATTGCAGGTTGCTCATGGTCTCGGTGACAATGACCCGCCCGGCCGCCGCCGTCATGGGCGACAGAAACTCGAACTCAGCCACCACCTCCGTGGCCCCTTCCGGCACCTCCAGATGGAACGCATTGACCTCAAGCGGATCCCTCAACCAGTTGACCGCCTGACCACCGGCGGAGAACCTCAGATTGGCCACCTTGTCCACAATTCGGGGCGCGGCATGTTTTCCGGGCAGCCACTTCGGCATCATCAGCACCAGCGGCCCGCCCTGCGTCACGGGAATCACCTGACGGACACGGATAATGCGTTGCTGGGTGTCAGTGGCATCGACCGAAAGCCGCAAGGTGCCATCATAGGGAATATCCTGAGACACAGGAATCGCAGGCCTGTCCTTGAAAGGCTGCGCCGCAACCGGCCCCACAACAGCCAGGGCAATAGCTATCCCGCTCAGCAGCCCCTTTAATGCCATAGCCGCAGCTCCCTACTTAACCAGCCGCAGCGTTGTCACAAGCGGCACATGACGGTTGCCATTCACATCCTGCACAGTGACTTCGATTCGGTAAGGCCCCACCATATCCTTGTCTTCAAAGCGAATGCCTAAGGTGGCACTGTTATTGAATATCTGTTCCGGTCGGGTCGTCGCCCCGCGAAAAGCCGTCAGCCCCTTGTGATCCGTTTCACTGTACACCGTCCCGTCCGGCGACAGGATGCGGATATCATAGGTCACCAGACCGAAACCGTCACTCAGCGCCATGCCGGTAAACAGCACCTTGACAAAGACCGGTTGCCCCACCGCCACTTCGGAGACATCCGTAAGCTGTAAGCCCTGTTCCGATGGCGTATTAAACGCCACGTGACCGGCCTCATCGACGACCACCAAAGCGGCACTGAAGGGCCCATCCGCCTCAGGAAATCCGCGCATATCCCGCACGGGTGCCTCCTGAGCCACAACCGGCCCCATTAGTCCCAAACCCAACAAAGTCGCCAAAACGACAGGCTTCAACATAGCGCCCCCTGAATATTATCCCGCCACCGTATCGATATGCACACCCGCCGTCAGAGTCTTGTGTACCGGACATTTCGCGGCAATCTCAATCAGCTTTTGCGTCTGATCTTCCGTCAGCTTTTCGCCAATAATCGTCACGGTCTTGCTGTAGATATCTGCCTTGCCCGACGCATGCCCCATCTGCCTGTCGTAACTCAGACTGACCCTGACATCCTCAAGCGGCCAGTCCTTTTGCCGCGCATACCAGCGCACCGTCATAGCGGTACATTCCCCTAACGCCGCCAGCAGATAATCATAGGGTGACGGCGCCAGATTATGCCCGCCCTTAGCTTCGGGTTCGTCGCCCGACAAGCGATGTCCCCCCACCAGCATACTGACGCTAAAGGGGGTTATGTGGGTTTCATGTACCTCTGCATCTATACGATCGGTCATGCCCATCAGGCCTCCGGCAGGGGAATAAACTCGATCTCGTCACCCGGCACCTTAGGAAAACGCCCTTCGCGCCAGTCGGCCTTGGCTTGTTCGATCCGCTCTTTACGCGACGAGACGAAATTCCAGTAAATATGCCGCTCCGTGAACGGCTCGCCGCCCACGACCGCAATCTGCGAATCGGCCACCGCCGTCAGAGTCACGACCTCACCGGCCTTCAGCACCGCCATATGCGCCGCCTCGACCACCGTCCCGTCAATATCCACCGCGCCCGTCACCACATAGACGGCGCGCTCAGGTGTATCTGCGCTGATCTCAAGGCTCTGGGCGGCGGACAAACGCGCCTCCAGATAAAGCGTCTCGGCAAAGGTCTTGACCGGCGAGGTAACGCCATAGGCACTGCCCATCATCACCCGCACAGGTACGCCCCCCACCTCCAGCGCCGGAATATCGGCGGCATCATAATGATAGAAGGCCGGATCAGTCTCCTCATCGGCTTCCGGTAAGGCATGCCACAGCTGAAGCCCGTGGGTCTTACGCGTCTGTTGTGCGGTCTCCGCCGGTTCGCGCTCCGAATGGACAATCCCGCGCCCCGCCACCATCAGATTGATATCGCCCGGTGAAATCACCTCGTCATTCCCAAGCGAATCGCGGTGATGCACATGGCCTTCAAACAGATAGGTCACGGTCGCCAGATTGATATGCGGATGCGGCCGTACATTCAGCCCTTCGCCCGGCGCAAATACCGCAGGCCCCATATGGTCAAAGAACAGCCACGGCCCGACCTGACGCTTTTTGGCGTACGGCAGGATACGCCTTACGACAAACCCGCCCAGATCCTTTTCCCGTGGCTCAATAATCCATTCAATCTTGCTCATGCCATAGCCCCGATAAATACCTGACCCAACCGATTAAGCCGTTTCTCAAAGCCGGTCATGTACTATTTTCGTGATGGCTGATGAGACTTCGGGCAATTTTACACTTGCCATAATTTTTGCCCGACCATATATCTTGCATAACAAAGCAACCATTTCCGAACCGGCATGCCTCCCGAACAGGTCACCCCTCAGGTCAAAACCACCGAAGCCCGTCGCACCCAGATGTACAAGGGCATTCTGGAACTGGCTCTGATGCGCCTGTTGCGTGATGACGCCCAGTATGGCCTGCGCATCCTTGAGGCCTTACGCGAAGCGGCGGGTCTCGATCTGTCCGAAGGGACACTTTATCCCCTGCTGCACCGTCTGGAAAAGGCAGGCCTCATTAAGGCGGAGTGGCGGCACGAAGCCGAAGCCAGCCACCCGCGCAAATATTATCATCTGACACCGCAGGGCCTTAGCGAGCTTAAGGTTCAAAGCGACATCTGGCTTGAGATGAGCGAACGCCTCAACGCCTTTTTGAAGCAGGAGGGGAAATGACCGAACAAACCGATATAGACCTCTGGCTGAAATATCTCGACGAGGTCCTGCACGCCCTGCCCGCCGATGAGCGCGCCGATATTGTCAACGAAGCCCGCGCGCACCTCAAAGAAAAGGTCGCCGCCGGACAGACCGCTATCGCCGCCCTTCAGGGCTTCGGCAAGGCCGAGGCCTATGCCCGCCCCTTCCTTGAGGATCACCGCCTGTCGCAGGCGCTCGATTCCAACGGCCACGTGGCCATGACAAAGGCCCTGCTGTCGCGCACGACCCGCAGCCTGTCCTCAAGTCTCGGCCTGATCGGCGCATTTATCTTCACCGCCGCCGCAGTTATTATCGCCCTACTGATGGTGCTGAACCTGTTGCATCCGGGCTGGTTGCCGCACTTTATTCGCTCATTCGGACAGGGGCCGCTGATTGATTTCATTACCGGCCCTGCCCTTTACCCCTTGCTGATCGCCCTGATCGGCCTTGACCTCTACCTCGCACGCATCTGCCTGATCGGGGCGACAAAGAGCGCCATCAG
Source organism: Asticcacaulis sp. (assembly GCA_039206455.1). GTDB lineage: Bacteria > Pseudomonadota > Alphaproteobacteria > Caulobacterales > Caulobacteraceae > Asticcacaulis. The sequence goes on along the minus strand of JBCEBX010000138.1, from coordinate 9,482 downwards.
CCAGACCAGCCTGCAAAACACCTAGAGCCCGTTTCGATCCTGTTTGGCTCTGGTTTTGCCGATTCATTACGACCGCTATCGCCGGATCATATGTCGTTCTGATAGCTGCTTTTCTATGCTCTCCCCTTAAGGCGGGGACTGCATAGAGGAACCGAGGATCATGGATATCTACAGCTATCTTAAAAAAGATCATAAGAAGGTGGCCGATCTGATGGATCAGGTCATCGCCACCAGCAATTCAGGCCAGCGCCAGAAACTGTTCGAGCAGATCAAGCTTGAACTGACATTGCACGCTGAAACCGAAGAACAGACCTTCTATAAGACTATCCTCAAGGAAACGCGCTCCAAAGCCGTTGAGGAGAAAATGGATCATGCCGATCATGAGCATGATGAGATCGACCAGTATCTGCAAACCCTGAGCACGCTTCCGGTCGATAGTGACAAGTGGCATTTCACCTTTGGTGAATTCAAACAAGCCGTCACCCACCATGTCCACGAAGAAGAAAATGAAATCTTCGAAAAGGCGAAACAGTATCTGAGCCCGGAACAGGCGAAGTCACTGGCCAAGGAAATGGACAGCCTGAAAAAAGCCGCCCTGAAAGAGATGACAAAATCTCTTGAACCGGCCCAATAGGCGCAGGCCAGACCCGAAATACAAAAAACAGCGGAGTTCCCTCCGCTGTTTTTTTTCGATTTCACCTCTGCCGTCAGCACATCGGCGCGATCAGGCCCTAGTAGCCCGCCAGTTCCTTGCGAATGATCTCAGCACCTGCGCCCAATGCTTTCAACTTGCCGTTGGCGATCCGCCGGGACAGAGGTGTCATGCCACAGTTGGTGCAAGGATAGAGCTTGTCCGCCTCCACGAACTTCAGCGCCTTGCGCAGGGTGTCAGCGACTTCCTCCGGCGTTTCAACGGTGTCGCTCGCCACGTCGATAGCGCCGACCATCACCTTCTTGCCACGTATGAGCTCTATCAGTTCCATTGGAACATGCGAATGCTGACACTCCAGCGAGATGATATCGATCCTGGATTTCTGTAAGTTGGGAAAGGTTCGCTCATACTGCCGCCATTCCGGCCCCAGAGTCTTCTTCCAGTCCGTATTGGCCTTAATGCCATAGCCATAACAGATATGGACGGCCGTCTCGCAACGCAGCCCTTCGGCAGCCTTTTCCAGCGTAGCGATGCCCCAGTCGTTGGCCTCATCGAAGAAGACGTTGAAGGCGGGCTCATCAAACTGGATGATGTCGACACCGGCGGCCTCCAGTTCTCTGGCTTCGGCGTTGAGAATTTTAGCAAACTCCCAGGCCAGTTTTTCACGGCTCCCGTAGTGGGCGTCATAAAGGGTGTCGATCATGGTCATCGGCCCGGGCAGCGTCCACTTGATCGGTTGCGCCGTCTGCGCCCGCAGGAACTTTGCGTCCTCGACAAAGACCGGCTTTGGGCGCGATACGGCGCCGACAACGGTCGGCACACTGGCGTCATAGCGATCGCGGATGCGGACGGTCTCGCGCTTCTCGAAATCGACCCCATCAAGATGCTCGATAAAGGTGGTGACAAAATGCTGGCGCGTCTGTTCGCCGTCGCCGACGATGTCAATGCCAGCCCTCTCCTGATCGTCGACCGCCAGACGCAAAGCGTCCTGCTTACCGGCGTGCAACGCGTCTCCCTCCAGCTTCCAGGGGGACCAAAGTGTTTCCGGTGTCGCAAGCCAGGAGGGCTTGGGCAGGCTACCGGCGGTGGAAGTGGGCAAAAGTTTTTTCATGGGTACTTTCAGTATTCAGGCAGCGTGTCTGGCAGCGTATCGCGCAGCGTAGGTAGCGGACCATTGATCGAGAATAGCCTTGTAGGGCTTCATAAAGTGCTCTTCGGCGAACCTGCCCTGCTCGACCGCCAGCCGACTGCGTTCTTCCCGGTCATAGACGATCCGGGTCACGGAATAGTCCGCGTGCTTCAGGCTGGGTTGATATAGCGCCCCCGCCGCCGAATTGGCGTTGTAGATTTCAGGGCGATAGATCTTCTGGAACGTCTCCATTGTACTGATGGTGCCGATCAGTTCGAGATTGCTGTAATCGGCCAGCAGATCGCCGAGGAAATAGAAGGCGAAGGGGGCCACGCTGTTGGGTGGCATGAAGAAGCGCACCTGCAGGCCCATCTTCTGAAAATACTGATCCGTCGATGAGAATTCATCCTGCTGGTATTCGACGCCCAGAATCGGATGGCGGTTTTCGGTGCGCCGATAGGTCTTGCTGCTTGAGGCACTCAGGCAGATGACCGGTGGCTTGGCGAAATGCGCCCTATAGGCGTCGGAATTGACGAAACACTTGAAGATGTTGCCGTGCAGGTTGCCGAAGTCAGCAGGCAGGCTGAACTCGGACTTATCCTTATTGTGCTCAGGCAGAACGACGCTGAAGTCGTAATCGCGCACGAACGAAGAGAAGTTGTTACCGACGATGCCCTCGATGCGCTCACCTGTCCGGCGATCAACGACGGTTGTTTTCAGGATTTCAATCAGCGGAAAGGCGTCATTATGGGTACCGGCACCGATATTCATTTCAACGGAAATGATGTCGAGTTCGACCGAATAACGATCGCCCTTCGGGTTATCCCATTGCGCCAGAGCGTTGAACCGGTTGTCGATCATGTCAAGGGCGTTGCGCAGATTCTCCCGACGGTTCTCCCCGCGCGCCAGATTGGCGAAGTTGGTAGTAATGCGCGTGTTTTCGGCGGGACTATAATCCTCGTCGAAAGGCTGGCTGGTAATATTGAAGGTGAAATCTTCACTCATGGCGATCTGACGTCCTGATTTCAGTTAATTCCGGGAAAGCCCGTATTCATTGACGCGCTGTATGCCTGAGCTCCGGATTAACGAAAAATGGTATTATTTCATCAACGCATGAGCCAGATTCATGGTTTCGGCCATACAACCGGCAAATCCGGTCGATCTTTGCTTGCCTTCTGGTCTTTGGCGAACCATCGATTGGCTGCAATCCGCCTTGACCCCTTTGGCAACATAGGACATGGCTTCCTTATCGTGGTTCTGCGGGCGAAGGCCTGTAGCTAAGAGGGAATTCGGTGAGGGTTTGATAATCGCCCGAAGCCGGAGCTGCCCCCGCAACTGTAAGCGGCGAGCGAAGGTCCATACCTGTCACTGGGGTTTACCCCGGGAAGACGGACCAGAGCGATAACCCGCAAGCCAGGAGACCTGCCACGACAGATAACGTCCACGGGCGGGGTGTCCCGGAGTGCCGCATTGCGACCGGCATTACGCTGCTGGTGTCTCTGCGTCATGCCACTGCCCTGCCAGACCCATGGCAGAAACAATGACGGCAAAGCGGGCATTTCATGCTGGATAGACAACATCTCTCTATATTACGTGAAGTCGATCGCCTGGGCAGCCTGACGGCGGCGGCGGAACGTATGAACGTATCCCAGTCCGCCCTTAGCCACATGATCAGAAAGCTCGAAGAGCGCTATGGCGTGGCTGTCTGGGAAAAAGATGGACGCAATCTACGTCTCACCGAAGCGGGCCGCTATCTGGTCGCGCTGGCGCAGCGCATCCTGCCACAGATCGAACGGGCCGAAGCGGTTCTCTCGGACTATCGCTACGGCCAGAGAGGGTCTCTCAGGATCGGTATGGAATGCCATCCCTGCCATCAATGGCTGATGGGCGTCACACAACCCTATCTCGCGGAATGGCCGGACGTCGATCTGGAACTTACGACGTCCTTTGCCTTCGGTGGCGTGGCAGCCTTGACGGGATACGAAATCGATATCCTGATCACGCCGGACCCGATCGAAGCACCCGGCATTACGTACACACCGGTGTTCGACTACGAGCTCACACTGGCCGTGCCGGCGGATCATCCGCTGGCAAGCGCAAGTCATGCAGAACCAGCTGACCTCGTTGACATGACGCTATTTACCTATCCGGTTCCGCCAGAGCGGCTGGATGTGTTCACCCAGTTTCTGGTACCGGCCAATTGCCGCCCGCGTCACCATCGCAGTGTTGAGACGACCGAGATGATGCTGCAATTGGTGGCGGCTGGCCGCGGCGTCAGCGCCATTCCGAGCTGGCTGGTGCAGCAGGAAGCGGCAACCCTCGGTGTGCGTCCCGTCCGCATCGGGGCCACCGGCATCCATAAGAGCATCCATCTGGGTATGAGGGTCGGCGACGAAACGGTCGACTATATCGCCGGATTTCTCATCACATCGCGCCAGACAGTTACCTGACACTCCCTTTAAGGCATTAATCCAAAGTGGTAAGCCTTGAACAATCTTCAGGTTCCCCATGACCACTAGCCATGGGGAACCCAAGGCTTTTTAAAAGCGATAGTTCAGACCAACACGCAAGGTCTGTGATCTGACGTCACTTCTGACTTTACGACCATTTACCACCTCGGCTGAGCCAGTGTGATTGGTCTCATCATAGATGATGGCATTGGTGTCTGGATCACGAATATAGTCGTTCGTGAGCGGATCGCGTTGAGCCACTCGGGTGACATAGTTCTGAATGACTCCCGTGCGCGCGTCATCAAAACTGTGGCTCTTTTTGCCAAAGTCACTGTTGAGATATTCCCCCTTGAGCGACCAGTTATCGCTCAGGGCAAACTCAGCCCCGAAACCCGCCACCCAGCCGGTGCGCGTGACCTTATCGCTTTCGCTGAAATAGCGCTGCGTGCTGTTCGGATTAACATTGGCAGTCATACCGCGAAACTGTTCACGCGTCTCTTCGGTCTGCAAGGCCGCCAGACCGGCGGTGCCATAGACCAGTGTCCGGTCAAAGGCGTAACCCACACGCCCGCGCAGATTGGCATAGAGTTTGGCTTCGCTACGATAGGCCGCTTCCGCCGACTGGTTGCGGATCAGGTTCGAGCTTTCACCGGTCGTAATGCTGTAAGACCCTTCAGCCGTACCCGAAGACACCTCTGCTTCGACACCCACGACCCAGCGATTTTGCAGTTGCCGGTTATAACCGGCCACAAAACCGCCCGTGATCCCATCCCCTTTGAACAGGCCACTTTCGTCAGAAGCGCTGCCATCACCCAGCATTACCTTTGCGTCGGATTCATAATTCACCGCGCCGGTCAGTCCCCCGATGTAGAAACCCGACCAGTCGCCGTCAAACGCCGCCAGACGGCTCTCATAACCCAGAGCCTGATGGCGTTTTGACGCTGTATTAGGCCCACCGAACTGGCTTGTCAGGCTCAGGCGCACAGTGCGCCCCGGTGAAGGCGTCCGCGCCCGCGTCAGGGCATCCATATAGAAACGATTACCGACATTTTCGATGCTGCCATTGATCGTCAGATGGTCGTTCACCTCATAGCTGCCGAACAGGTCATAAACCTCATAGGACACCCAATCGGACGGGTTGGAACTGCCGGTCGCGATCGCCTTGCGCCCGACGGCCCGTTCACCGGCAAAAACAGTACGCAGCCCAAGTGTCAGCTTATCCGACAGGAAATGTCCGCCAAAGGTGACGCTGCCAGCATATTCCGGCGGCACGGCCTGAGACATATAGTCGTTACCGCTGGTGTAATCACCGCACGGCTCATAGCTGTTTTCGCCGGTCGCATTACAGAACTGCACATCTGTGTAGCGGTTGATATTGCCTTCGATAAATAGATTGCGGAAGCCATAGTCGAACGCCACTTCCACGCCACGGAAATGCACTTCCGGCACATTGGTATAGGTGCGGTAATTGGTCGGCAGACCAAAGGCCGCACCATATTCGCGCATAATGAAGTCTTCGTAAGTGTTGTCGAAATAGGCAAGCTTGAGCTTCAGACGATCCGTGTCCGAGAACAGGCCATCGCGCAAAATATTGAAGCCGAATTCGACATTCTTCGATACTTCCGGACGCAACAACGGGTTGGGCCGGATCAGATCATCCATATCCAGAAGCGTCTCACGCAAGGTGGCCGGACGCCAGCCTTCGGCATAGCTGGCAAATAGTTGCAGACCTTCCGCTGGCGAAACGGTCACCCCGACACGCGGGTTAAGACGACTGTCGCGCAAGGACAAAGGGGCCTGATTACGCCAGTTGGCCCCGCGTGTGCGGAAGGCTTCCTGACTTAGGCCACCCGACAGACGCACCCATTCATTTATATCAAGATCAGCATTGATATAGGCACGGCTGACGTGGCGCTTGCCATCAAACGCCGTATTATCCCCCCACGGCAGGGGGTTGCGAACGCGGTTTCGCGATTCCTCGACCGAATATTGCGCGCCATATTTCAGAGACAGTTCACCAAATCCCGTATTGAGGAAGGCACGGTTCCAGATATCTGCACCGCTGGTGACGCTTGAGACCTGACTGTCCATCGTCGCCCAGTAGTCTTCGATGTCGCTGACCCATAGTTCGGCATGCAGATCGATCAGGCGGCTGTCAGCCGGTTTCCAGCGATATTTCGCCGTATAGACGTTCGACAGAACCTCACTGATCGGCTCCTGCGCGATCCAGGCCCACTGACTGAAGGGGTTGTTGGCGTCCGGATATTCTTCGCCATATTGGCTGTCGTAACGAATATAGCCCAGTTCAATCGCATGACCATCCCCGTAACGCACCGTGCCTTTGAGCAGCACCGATTGCGTCTCCTGAGAGGTGTTGAAAATTTCACCGCCCCGTTGATAACGCGTCATGGGATGTTCGGTCACCACACCGGTACGTGGCGCGATCAGTTCAATCGTACTGTTGCCGTTTTTACCACCATAATAGTTACCGTTCACCCGCTCCACAAAGCCCGCCACAAATTCAAAACGGTCACCCTTATAGGCACCGGTCAGGCTCAGATTACGCGCATCCGTTGACAGACCCCGATCACGACCGAACTGCTGAATCTGGTTTCCGTTGGTTGATATTGGTGACGGATCGACCGTATTGTCATGCACACCGGCGCGGAAACGGAAACCAAAACGATTGCCCTCGCCCACCAGATCATGCGCAATCAGGGTACGCATATTGACAACACCGCCCATGGCACCGGCGCCATAGGCGCTGTCGGATGGGCCTTTGCTGACGTCAATCCCACCAATCAGATCAGGATCGACAAAGGTACGGCTGCTGGCCCCGCCATAGCCACGATAGGTAGAGGTCGTCTGTGCCGCCCCGTCAATCAGAGTCGCCACACGGTTCATACCCTGAAGGCCGCGAATATTGAGATCAAGGGACTGACCATTGCGGTTGCCTGCCGAAATTACCCCCGGCGTATTCAGGAACATATCCCCCGTTGAGGTCGGCGGAATACGCTCGATCTGCTCGCGGGTGATGTGGCTGACTGAACCCGCCGTGGCAAAGGGACTGTCGGCATCAAAGCCTTCGTCAGATATCCCGCGCGATCCTGAAACCATTCCACCAGCAGTGTTCGCCGTGCCCTCAACCCGAATGGCCCCCAGTTGCAAGGCCCCCGCTGAGGCCGGAGCCTTCTCAAGCGTAAAGGCCGTCGCCCCCGTCTGACGATAGGTCAGGCCGGTGTCGGCCAGCAAACGCGACAGACCGTCCGACACACCATAGCTGCCCTTAAGGCCTTTGGACGACACGCCGCGCGTCAGGTCGGCGCTGTAGAACAGCTCAATGCCCGCCTGTTCGGAAAAGCGGTTCAGCGCCTGCGTCAGGCTGCCCGCCGGAATGTCATAGCTGCGCCCGGCCTGTGCCTGTGCCTGCGCCAGTGCCGGAAAAGCCACAAACCCCGAAAGCGCCGTTGTCGCCAGAAGGCACGATGCCAGAACCCCACGGAGTCTCACGCTGTTTTTACCCGAACCCATTATCTTAACCTGTCTCCTGAACATCATCGGGCACACCACACCATTTGCGAATGCCCCTCAATATTAAGAGACGTCCGACACTCAGGTCTGTGTAATCGCTCCGGTCATTTATTTAGGGATGCAGCAGCACCAGACCGCCAGGCAGACGCGTCGCGCGGATCGTCAGCGCCGTTTCAATAGCCGTCAGGGCGGCGCGCGTGTCATCGGTGCGGAACGAGCCGCTGAAACGCTGTTGTGACAGGGCCTGATCCGTAATTACAATGCGCCCCTTGTGATAAAGGTTGAGTTCCCGCACTACATCGCCCAGCGGGCGATCGGCAAAGACCAGACGCCCGCGCATCCATGCCGAAGCGTCCGCAACCTCAAGCCGGTAAGCTTTCGTCAGGCCCTGCGCCCCATAATTGACGCCCTCACCCTCGCCCAGGGTTATGTGGCGGCTTGCGACCTCAACCCGCACACTGTGTTCCGTGACAAAGACCTGATGCTGCGCCTTGTCGTGCCGGACAATGAACTCAGTCCCCAGCGCCGTCGTCGCACCGTTTCCCGCCTCAACCGTGAACGGACGCGCCGTATCCTTTGCCACCGTAAAGGCCGCCTCACCTTTCAGCAGCCGCACAGTGCGCCGCTCAGGCGCATAATTTACCGCCACCGCCGCCTGACTGTTGAGATGGATGACTGAGCCGTCCTCAAGCCGGATCTGGCGCGTTTCGCCCGTCGCGGTCATGTAGTCTGCCCCAAGCCGCGTCGGCAGATCATAGGCCGCACCGGCCACCCCAAGGGTCAGACAGGCCGCCAGAGCCGCACCTGTAATCTGCCCAAAGCGGCGACGTCTGATGCGCCTCTGCCGCTCCAAGGCACCCTCTACCGGTGCCGCCCCCATCTGCGCCCAAACGGTTTCCAGACGCTCAAAAGCCGCCCGATGACGCGCATCGGCGGCCAGCCAGCGTGTCAGTTCCGCCATCTCCACAGGCGTCAGGGTTCCGGCATCGCGCTCGGTCAGCCAGCGCGCTGCCGTCTGACGGATATCTCCGTCAGAAGCCACTTCTGTTTCTGGCGATTGCCTTATAGCCATAATACCCCGTACCTACCCGCCGCCCCGTGCGGATCGCGGGGTGTGTTCATATCTTATGACGCTTGCGTCTGGCAAACTGTGTAGCCAGACACGAAATAATGCTAATTATACGAAGATAAACGCGTATCACAATGCAACAGAGCGGTACGCAGATGCTTGAAAACCATACTGCGGCTCAGGCCCATTCGCGTGGCGATATCATCCACCGTCAGTTCCTCGAATTTGCGCAGGCGGAATATCTCACGACACTGCGGACTGAGTTCCTCAAGCGCCGTCAGCACAATGCGCAGGTTTTCCTCATCAATCAGCGCCTTTTCTGCGGAGGCCACCGGTGCCATGGCATCAGGCAACTCGCCATTTTCAAACAGAACCGCATGCCGCCGGTCAGCCCTGAGGCGATCGGTCGCCAGATTTGACGTCAGCCGATAGAGATAGGCCTTGGGATTAAGGATCGGCGGATCATCTTCGACGCGCTGGATTTTAAACCACAGGCTCTGGGTGACATCCTCCGCCGCCGTCAGGCTGCCCACAATTCGTCGCGCCAGCCTTATAAGGGACGGACGTTCCGAAATCAGCAATCGGGAAAGCAACGCAGAATTAGCAGGCATGTCTTATCTGAAGGTCATGGGATACACCGTAACCCTACAC
>JBCEBX010000137.1:0-4671 GCA_039206455.1 Asticcacaulis sp. | reverse complement strand
TCGACGGCCTGCTGCACGTTACCGACATGTCGTGGAAGCGCGTGTCGCATCCGTCGCAAGTCCTCAACGTCGGCGACAGCGTCAAGGTTCAGATCATCAAGATCAACCCCGACACGCAACGTATCTCGCTCGGCATGAAGCAGCTTCAGTCCGATCCGTGGGATGGTGTTGACCTGAAATATCCGGTCGGCGGCAAGTTCTCCGGTCGTATCACCAACATCACTGACTACGGCGCTTTCGTTGAGCTGGAATCAGGCGTTGAAGGTCTGGTGCACGTGTCCGAAATGTCCTGGACCAAGAAGAACGTCCATCCGGGCAAGATCGTTTCGACCTCGCAAGAAGTTGAAGTGGTTGTGCTCGAAGTTGATGCCGCAAAGCGTCGCGTTTCGCTCGGCCTCAAGCAGGCTCAGGCCAACCCATGGGATGACTTCCTCTCGAAGCACCCCGTCGGTTCGACGATCGAAGGCGAAGTCAAGAACGCGACCGAATTCGGTCTGTTCATCGGCTTTGAAAACGACATCGACGGCATGGTTCACCTGTCTGACCTCGACTGGAACGTGGCTGGCGAAGAAGCCATCACCAAGTACAAGAAGGGTGATGTCATCAAGACCAAGGTTCTCGACGTTGACGTCGAAAAGGAACGTATCTCGCTCGGCGTTAAGCAACTGGGCGGCGATCCGATGACCGGGGACACCTTCAAGAAGGGCCAGACCGTCACCGTAACCGTAACCGAAGTGACTTCGGGCGGTATCGAAGTGAAGTTCGGTGAAGACGACGCACCTATGTCGGCCTTCATCCGTAAGTCTGACCTGTCGCGTGACCGTAACGAACAACGCGTTGAGCGTTTCGCCGTCGGCGACCGTCTCGATGCCCAGATCACCAATGTCGATAAGGCCGCCCGTAAGGTCAGCGTTTCGGTAAAGGCTCTGGAAATGTCGGCGGAAAAGGAAGCCATCGAGCAGTACGGCTCGCAGGATTCCGGCGCGTCGCTCGGCGACATCCTGGGTGCGGCGCTTCGCCAATCCAAAGAATAGTTGGCCAAGGAATAGTCGACGAGAGAATAGTTTGAACCGGACGCATAGTCCGGCTTGAATTTAAGCCCCTGTAGCAAAAGGACTTTATTGTCTGGCCGCTACAGGGGCTTATTTTTTGCCCACAGCCTTAGTCTGTAAGGGTTTAAGGGTGTGGCGCCTGATCACAACTATGATTTGGTAGCGCTATCATTAAGTTAATTTGCCAACAACCCCTTGATCCGTCATTCATTTTCAATCATGTTGAGTCGACGAAAACTCCACTTTCCGGGGGATACGATGTTAAAATCTGAGCTTATTGAGCGATTGGCGTCCGAGTATCCGCACATGACGCAAAAGGATGTGGAGCGGGTGGTAAACCTGATTCTCGAATCCATGATCGACACCCTCGAAAAGGGTGGGCGCGTTGAGTTGCGTGGCTTTGGGGCCTTATCGGTGCGGTCACGTCCGGCGCGTGCGGGACGTAATCCGCGCACCGGCGAAGCGGTGTCTGTGCCGGCCAAACACGTGCCCTTTTTCAAAAGCGGCAAGGAACTGCGTGAACGCCTGAACCTGACCGGCGACGATAACGAATAGACCCGCTGTAGATGGGTCCTGAGGATTTTTTATGAGCATTATCTCGGAATTTAAAACCTTTCTGGCGCGCGGCAATGCGCTTGATCTGGCGGTCGGTGTGGTCATCGGTGCCGCCTTTGGCAAGATTGTAACCTCACTGGTCGATCACATCATTATGCCGCCGATTGGCGTGCTTACCGGTGGTGTGGATTTCTCTGACCTGAAGTGGGTGCTGGTGCCGGCCAATGAGGCCGCAGGCACGGCCGAAGCGGCCATCTCCTACGGCCTGTTCATCAATGCGGTCATTCAATTTGTGATCATCGGCTTTGCCATTTTCATGGTCGTCAAGCTGGTCAACAAGGCTTTCCCGCCGCCGCCCGCAGCCCCCGCGGCACCGGCAGGGCCAACGGAAACCGAGCTTCTGGCCGATATTCTGGCCCAGCTGAAAAAGCAGGAAAAATAACAAAAAAGCCGTCGGACATTCCGGCGGCTTTTTTGTTTATTCAAACAGGGTCGTAAGCCCGACAAGCTCTATATCCGGCACACGTGTTATATAGACCGGTATATCCTCCAGAAACGCCCTGAGCCGCCCCTTATCCGTAAAGCGGTTGGCAAAGGTCTGCCAGTTCAGCAGCCCCTCAAGATGGTTGATAAGGTGCCCCGACAGATAAATCCCCCCGCGTGCGCCCAGCATCAGGGCGACATCCGAAGCCATGGCCGCCAGCCAGCCCGTGCACAGATCGATGGTTTCAACGGCGCGGGCCTCGCCCTTGTGGGCGAGGGTGAGGATTTCCGCGGCGGTCAATGTCTGGCCCGTGTGCTCATCCAGAAGGCCAAGCGCGTAATAGATTTCTGTCAGGCCCTGTAAGGACGCGACCCGCTCACGCGAGACATGGCCGTATTTTTTTCTCAGCTGATCGAAAACCGCCTGTTCGCGATCATTGGTCACCGCCAGATCGGTGTGTCCGCCTTCGCAAGGCAGGACGGTGGCGCGGTTAAATTCATCGGTAATAATACCGGCCATCCCAAGGCCCGTACCGGCACCGATCATGGCGCGTGCAAGGGTTTCATCACCTTCGCCGCCACAGATCTTGACGACCTCGGTGTCATAAAGGCGCGGCACCGCCATGGCGCGGGACACACAGTCATTGACAATATGCAGGCGCTGGATATTCAGCAGTTCCCGCAGATCATTGCGATGCAGGCGAAACTGGTGGTTCGGCATAGATATGCCCGCTTCGGTTTCCCAGCCACAGGCGGAAACAGCGGCCCCCATCAGTTTGGGATCACCATTGAGCTTCAGGAAGTCCTCAACCGATCGCTTAAACGACTCAAGCGAATCACACGGATACTGGGTGGTCGCATCCGGCCGCCCCCCGGGTCTCACCAGCGCCAGACTGATTGTCGCCGTGTTTGATAAGTCACTAAGCAGAACCCAGGACGCCATAATTTCCTCTATTCCTGTATGTCCGGACTTTGTTTTCCGGTATTGTTTTTTAAGCCGGCTTATCCGCCCTGTATGCGGCGGGGAGGCAGGTCTGATCTTTTGCAGAACACGGTTTAGCTGTTAATTCTTGATTTTTATTAAAGTGCCGCACATTTATCAGAAAAAACAAGGCTTATTATGACGGTATTGGTTAAAATTTGTGGTATAGTCGATGATGTTATCGCTCACAGGGCTATAGATGACAGCGCTGACATGCTCGGCTTTGTCTTTTTCCCCAAAAGTCCGCGCCACCTGCCTATTGATGTCGCCAAAAACGTGATCACAAATGCGCGGGCCTATACTACCGCCGCTACAGTAAGACCAAAGATGGTCAGTGTAATGGTCAATCCCGATGATTCGCTCCTTAAGCTGATCATAGAGGCGCTCTCACCCGATGTCATTCAGCTGCACGGCCATGAAACCCCTGAGCGGGTACGTGACATTCAGGCGCGTTTTAATACGCCACTGATAAAGGCCATAAGCGTTTCCGACGCTTCGGATGTAGACTCTGCAAAAGCCTATGAACCCTATGTCGACTATCTGATGTTTGACGCCAAACCCCCTGCAGGGGCGGCGCTGCCCGGCGGTGTCGGCGCGCGCTTCGACTGGGGCCTGATGCAGCATTACAGAGGCCATAAGCCGTGGTTTCTCGCGGGTGGGCTTAATCCCGACAATGTTTCATCGGCTATTTCCCTGTCAAAAGCCCCTTTAGTGGACGTTTCCTCTGGTGTTGAGCGCGCACCCGGCTTAAAAGACCCGTCCCTGATTACGCAGTTCATTAACAACGCCAAGCAGACATGACCGACACACATTCCATTCCCAACCACTATGACATGCCGGACGCCAAGGGCCGGTTTGGTGATTTCGGCGGGCTATATGTCCCTGAAACCCTGATGCCGCTGGTGCTGGAACTGAATGAGGCGTGGGAAGACGCCAAAAAGGATGAAGCCTTCTGGGCCGAGTTCCACAGCCTGCTGAAATATTTCGTCGGTCGTCCGTCGCCGCTCTATTACGCCGAGCGCCTGACGCAGCATTTCGGTGGCGCCAAGATTTACTTCAAACGCGAAGAACTGAACCACACCGGCGCGCACAAGATCAATAATTGCATCGGCCAGATTCTTCTGGCCAAGCGGATGGGCCGTAAGCGCATTATCGCGGAAACCGGTGCCGGTCAGCATGGCGTGGCCTCGGCCACCGTCTGTGCGCGTTTTGACCTGCCGTGCATCGTCTATATGGGCGCGCTTGATGTCGAGCGTCAAAAGCCCAATGTCTTCCGCATGAACCTTTTGGGTGCTGAGGTTCGCCCTGTGACCAATGGCAACGGCACGCTCAAGGATGCTATGAACGAAGCCCTGCGCGACTGGGTAACCAATGTGCATGACACCTATTACATGATCGGTACGGCGGCAGGTATGCACCCCTATCCGGTAATGGTACGCGATTTCCAGTCGGTGATCGGCAAGGAAACCCGCGAACAGATATTAGAGCTTGAAGGCCGTTTGCCGGACGCCATTATCGCGGCGGTCGGCGGTGGATCGAACGCTATCGGCCTGTTCCACCCGTTTATTGACGACGACAGCGTAAAAATCGTCGGCGTCG
>JBCEBX010000136.1:3457-4694 GCA_039206455.1 Asticcacaulis sp. | reverse complement strand
GTTATAGCCCTCGTTCGGCACGATTTGCAGCGGGTTATTGTAGCGGATTTTCTTCAGCGGCCACCACGCCCAGCCGATGCCGTGACTTTCGGCCAGATGCACGGTGCGGGCAAACCAGTCATTGGAATTTTCGCCGGTCTCCCCCAGCCACAGTGGCAGATTATGCTGATCGCGCAGGGCCAGAACACTGCCCAGCGTATCCGGCGTCGTGTGGTTCCAGTATTTATGGAAGCTGATGACCATATTGTCATCCCAGACGCCATCGCGGAACACGCCTTCGTAATTATTGCCCCAGCAATTGCCCTCGATGAAAATGATGTGACGCGTATCCACTTCACGAATGGCCTGGGTGGCGCGTGTCAGAAATTGCCGCAGAGGGGCATTGTCTTTTTCCGCGCAGCCGTTCTTGTCGGCCGGATCGCTGAAGCCCCAGTTCGGTTCATTGATCAGGTCATAGCCGGCGACATAGGGCTCGTCCTTATAACGCTCGGCCAGCCTGACCCACAGGGCCACGGTTTTGTCCTGATGGGCCATATCGTCCCAGAAAGAAGGCTTTGACGGGCCGCGGTCAGAGATGTTCAGGTCATTACCCTGTCCGCCCGGCGCGGCGTGCAGATCGAGTATGACATAGATGTCATTGGCCTTAGCCCACTCGATCAACTGATCCGTGCGGCGAAACCCGTCCTCAAGCCAGGTGTTTTCCCCTTTCACTGGTTCCTGATCGACCGGCAGAGTATAGAGATTATAGTGCATCGGCAGGCGCACCGAATTGAAGCCCCAGCGCTTCATGGCATCGATGTCGGCCTTAGTGGTGTGGTTATCGAGCCATGCTGTATAAAAATCTTTCGTCTTCTGTGGCCCGATCAGCTTTTCAATTTCGGCGCGGATGACCTGCTGTGTACCGAAATTCGACAATTCCAGCATATAGCCTTCCTGCAACATCCAGCCACCCAGCCCGATGCCGCGTAATATAACCGGCTCCTGACGTTCGTTGATGATGTGATGGCCCTGCGTCGATAGAAAATCTTTGGCGATGGCAGACTGACCCAGTGAAAGGCAGCCTAATGCCAGATAAAGAACGGCTCGTTTCATGATAGCTCCCCTGAGTTGCACGTGTCGTTCTCCGGTGTGAAAACCGGAAAATCCTGATCGGCATTATTATGATTATGCGCGGTAAGTTAGGGGAGTGAACGGGTAAGTCAAGAAAAATGACATCGATGTCATTTCGGTTTAAGGG
>JBCEBX010000136.1:0-3447 GCA_039206455.1 Asticcacaulis sp. | reverse complement strand
CGCTTTGCTCAGGCACCTCCCCACGCCTTCGGCACAGGGAGGAGGAGGGAGGGGGCTCAGAAGCGGTATTCACCACCTGTCAGCAGACCATGACAGGCGGTATCAAGTGGCACATAGGTGTCGCTGTCTGGTGCCAGAACAAACAGAGGGTCTGTGATTAGGGCTGGATCATAGCCTGCCTTGACCAGATCCATTTTCTTATACTTGAACGTGCCGGTGGTTTCTGCCTCCTGCAACAGGCGGACAAAGCGTGGACGCGCATAGGTTGGCAGGTGGTCACGCACATGTTCACCAAATGCCGTGATATCAAAGCTGTCATCGACAATCAGCGATACCATGCCTGCCTTGCCATCATAATGAGGTACCTCGACGCCATAGACGATGGCCTCATCCACGCCGGTAGCGCGGGCGCAGTATTCTGCGACCTCTGAGGTGGAGACATTTTCTCCCTTGAAGCGGAAGGTGTCGCCGATGCGGTCAATGAAATACAGGTAGCCGTCCCTGTCCTGACGCATCAGGTCGCCGGTTCGGAACCACTGATCGCCCTTCTTGAAGACATCCCGCAGGATTTTCTTCTCGGATGCAGCCTTATCGGCATAGCCGCTATAGGCATGGCGCGGGTCGCTGGCGATTTCGCCGATAGCCTCACCGATTTCACCGGGCTTACATTCATAACACAGGCCGTTCATGCGCCGTTCGGGGATTTCCTGTTCGACATCAAAGCGTACCAGCCGGATGTTGAACTGGCTCTTGAGGTAGGACGGCACCCGTCCGATCGCTCCCGGATGGCCATCAAGATTGAACAAGGACACATTGCCTTCGGTTGAGCCATAAAATTCGACGATCACCGGAATGCGGAAACGCTTACGGAATTCTTCCCAGACCTCGGGCCGCATCCCGTTACCGAAGGCCATGCGGAGCTTATGCTTCTTTTCATCATCAGGATTGGGAGCCGGAGGCGAATTGATCAGGTAGCGGCACAGTTCGCCGATATAGACCAGATGCGTACAGTTATGCTGAGTGATATCGCTCCAGAAGGCCGAGGCGCTGAACTTGCGTTTCAGGCAAACCGACGCGCCATTAAGCAGCGCCGCCCCCATGCCGCACAGCCCGCCTGTCGAATGATAGAGCGGCAGGACAATATAGATACGGTCATCAGGCGTCATGCCGGTCACGCCAGCAAAGGCCTTCATATAGAGCTGAACACGGGCGTTGGATATCTTGGCCGCCTTGGGCAGTCCCGTTGTGCCTGACGTATAAATATAGAGCGCGGTCGAGGCGGACGACAGTTCGTGGCGCAGTTCCTTATCCGGGCGCACCGAACTTACGCTCTTGAGCGCATGCATAAGCGAACGGCGATGCTCAGTTTCGTCCTCGCGCGGCAGATCGAGCACCCAGACGGTCTGGCTAAGTGTCAATTCGGCTTCGATCTCATTAAAAGCGCTGACCGTGCTGGAATCGACGATGCTGATTCGGGCATCGGATATATTGACGCAGTGCGCCAGTCCGGCACCGGTAAGGGAATTATTGATCAGGGCGGCGACCACACCGATCTTATTTAGCCCCAGCCAGAGAGGGAAATATTCGATGCGGTTAGGCAACATGACGGCGACCGTATCGCCCGCCTTAAGACCCCGCCCGCGCGCCCAGTGGGCATAGCGGTTGGCCAGAGCATCGGTTTCGGCATAGGTCAGGGTGCGCCCTTCGAACAGTAGGGCCGGACGAGTGGCATGTTTATCCACGACCGCCTCAAAATTATCGCAGATCAGTTCCGCAGAGGTCGGAGAAATGGACTTGATGCGTTTCAGAAGACGCAGCAGGCGCTTAAGGAAAATGAACTCGCGCTTGACCCTGTCCGTCAACTTCATCCGGTCACCTCCGTTATTGTTTTGTGTTCACTGTCTGAAAGACAGACAAATGACTTTAAACACAAACATATATCCAATTTGCGAATTGGCTATTCACAAATTGACGTGAACGGAAAGTTATCGCCCGGCCTTTATTCAGCCCTTTTCCGCCTCATCAGGCGTCAGGGTTTGCAGGCTCAGGGCATGTACCGGCCCGGCCAGTTCTTCGCGCAAGGCCGCATTGACCTGTCTCTGACGGGCCACACGGTTCTGCCCAACAAAGCTTTCTGAGACAATGAACACAGAAAAATGGCTCTCGCCCCCTTCACGTGCGCCCGAATGACCTTTATGTTTGTCGCTGTCGTCGATGACTTCCAGACGCAAGGGTTGGAAGGCCTCGGTGAGTTTGGCGGTGATGCGGTCGGTGATCATTCCCATAATTTTACCTCATTGAAGCTCTATGCTAGAGCGCCCATATGGGGTGAGTCTGTTATTATTTAATCTGACGCCGCATGTTTTTTTCAAAAGTCGGTCTCCGCTTTTGACATGGGGCTTTATCAGGGGCGTACGTTCGTAATGAGCGAAGGGTATAAATTTAAACCGAAGTTTGGTCTGGATATGCGTATCCGCCCGCCCAAGGAGGGTGAGGTTCAGGGTAAGCGTCCTGAGGATGATGTCCTGTCGCTTAAGCCCGGTCAGGTACGCTGCGAATGGCCGGAATGCCACCGCGCCGCCAGTGCGCGCGCGCCCACGTCGCGTGAACTGATGAACGAATACTATCAGTTCTGTCAGCAGCACGCCGGCGAATATAACAAAAACTGGAACTTCTTTGCCGGTATGAGCGAAGGTGAGGCCAAGCAGCATCGCGAAGCCACCATGACCGGCGGTCGTCCGACATGGGCCTTCCGGGCCTCATCCGCCAGCCGTGAAGCCGCCGCCTTTACCGCCAAAACCGGTAAGGGTAATGGCTTCTATGACCCCCACAGCGTCTTTGGGGCCGGTGCCGCGCCGATCCGTGAGAAGGCCGAAGCCGCCAAGCGTCAGTACGGCAAGATCGAGCGTCAGGCCTATGCGGACCTTGACCTTGAGGCCGGTGCCGATCCGGCAGAGGTGCGTGCGCGTTACACCGAACTCCTTAAACGTTGTCACCCGGACAATAATGGTGGTGACCGGTCGGCTGAAGACAAGCTCCAGCGCGTCATCAAGGCCTATAAGGTGCTGAAAAAAATGGCTTTGGCATAGGCTGAAATTCGTTGCATCCTGTGGATGTCTATACGAATCAGGAGGCATCGATGGCATTTACGAAACTGGCTCTGGATAATTACCTGCCGTACCGCCTTTCGGTCGCCTCCAATGCGGTCTCAAGCCTTATTTCGACGGCCTATGACAGTCTCTATGCCCTCAAGGTGCCGGAATGGCGTCTTATATGGGTGCTTAATGAGGACGGGCCTTCGACGCAGCAGGCGCTGGTCAAGCGTACCGGCATGGATAAGGTGACTATTTCCCGCGCCGCTCAGGCGCTGGCCAAACGCCGTCTGATTACCCGCGCCCCGCATGAGCATGATGGTCGTTCACACCACCTGATCCTCACCGTTGAGGG
>JBCEBX010000135.1:4405-4721 GCA_039206455.1 Asticcacaulis sp. | reverse complement strand
GTGCGTTGAGGACAACGGGGCCATGCAGGGGCTTATCGGGTCTATGTTGTTATCGGGCGGGGCAGAAGTTGACTATGCGTCCAATGGACGTGAAGCGGTTGAGGCCTATGAGCTGTCGGAATATGACGCCATTCTTATGGATATGGAAATGCCGGTCATGTCCGGCCTTGAGGCGACACGGGAAATTCGCCAGATTGAATATGGTTTCCATCTTCATCACACCCCTATCCTGTTTCTGACCGGACATGCCGATGACAATCGTCTGGCGCAGTTCGAGGCGGTCGGCGGTGACGGCCATCTCTGCAAGCCCTTTACC
>JBCEBX010000135.1:0-4395 GCA_039206455.1 Asticcacaulis sp. | reverse complement strand
CTCTACTGGGGGCGCTTAACGGGGTGCTTTCGTTACAGGCCGTCCGTTAAAATAGCCATTTTCTTCACATGTTTTATCTGATATTGCACGGGCCGATGCAGCCCGTGCCCTTTTCATATGGGGGCTGCATATCTGTGGTAAGGGTCAATCCGACCTCTTTGCCGAACCTTTTATCATGGAGTTTTCCGATGACTTATCGTGTCGCCGTTGTAGGCGCCACCGGCGCCGTAGGCCGTGAGATGCTGGCAACGCTTGAAGAGCTCAATTTCCCGATTAAGGAGATTTATGCTATCGCGTCGCGCAAATCGCTGGGCGTTGAAGTCTCTTATGGTGAGCGTACCCTGAAATGTGAAGACATCGAGCAGTTCGACTTTTCGAAGGTCGATATTGTTCTGATGAGCGCCGGTGGTGACGTGTCTAAGGCCTGGTCGGAAAAGATCGGCGCACTTGGTCCCATCGTGATCGACAATTCTTCGGCCTGGCGTATGGACCCTGACGTGCCTCTGATCGTGCCGGAGGTGAACCCGGAAGCGGTCTGGGAAGCGCGCAAGAAGAACATCATTGCCAACCCTAACTGCTCGACCATTCAGATGGTTGTCGCCCTTAAGCCGCTGCATGACGCGGCGCGCATCAAGCGCGTGGTGGTTTCGACCTATCAGGCGACGGCCGGTGCCGGTAAGGCCGGTATGGATGAGCTTTGGGAACAGACCAAGGGCGTGTTCGTCAATAAGGACGTGCCGGCTTCGAAGTTCACCAAGGACATTGCTTTCAACGTCATTCCACACATCGACGTCTTCATGGAAGATGGTCAGACCAAGGAAGAGTGGAAGATGAAGGTGGAGACGAAGAAGATTCTCGATGAATCGATCGAAGTCTTCGCGACCTGCGTGCGCGTGCCGGTGTTTGTCGGCCATTCGGAATCGCTCAATGTCGAATTCGAAACGGCGCTTGATGAAAACGTGGCGCGTGAGCTTCTGCGGGATGCACCGGGTATTACGGTGATCGATAAGCGCGAAAACGGCGGTTACGTCACGCCTAAGGAATGTGTCGGTGAATTCACCACCTTCGTGTCGCGTATTCGTAACGACCCGTCCGTGCCGAACGGTCTGGCGTTCTGGTGCGTGTCGGACAACCTGCGCAAAGGCGCGGCGCTCAATGCCGTGCAGATTGCACAGCTCCTTGACGAACGTGGCGTTTTGACACCGGAAAACGCCTAGATCCCATTCACAATGTGAACGGATTAAGCCGGTGGAACCTGAAGGTTTCACCGGCTTTTTTTGTTTCCTTTCTGGTTTAGTGCCATGTCACAGCCTCTCTTATCCGCTCCGGCATCCGCGCCGGTCTCTTCGCCGGTTCTGCTGGCCATATTGTGCTATGCGTTCTGGGGGGTTGCCCCCCTGACCTATCTGCCGCTTGATCATTACGGGGCCGGGCCGCTTGAGATCATGGCGCACCGTTCTGTGTGGGCGCTTTTGTGTTCGGGGCTTCTGGTGTGGATCACGCATCAGATGCCGGATGTGCTCAGGATTTTGAGCCAGCCGAAGGTGGCCCTGACCCTGTGCGGTTCAGCACTGCTGATTGCGCTTAACTGGGGCGTGTTTGTCTGGGCGGTGACCAACAAGCATATGATCGAATCCGCGCTGGGCTATTATCTTAACCCGCTTTTGAACATGGCGGCGGGGGCGGTTTTGTTTCGCGAGCGGCTGGATAATTTTGGCAAGACGGCGATCGGTCTGGCGGTGATCGGTGTGGCCATTCAGGCTTTTGCGCTCGGGCATATTCCCTATATTTCCCTGACTCTGGCCCTGACCTTTGCTGCCTATGGCATTATCCGCAAGCAGCTTGAAGTGTCGGCTCTTTCGGGACTGTTTGTCGAATGTCTGTTTCTGGCGGTGCCGTCGATAGCTTTTCTTTTGTGGTTTGAAGGCACGGGGCAGGGCCATTTCTTCGGGTCGCCCATACATATGTTCTGGTTTGTCCTGACCGGGCCGGTGACGGTGTTGCCGCTGTTTCTGTTTGCCTATGTGGCGCGGCGTTTGCCGTTGTCGACCATGGGATTCATTCAGTTTCTGGCACCGACCATCGCTTTTTGTATCGGTCTGGCTCTGGGGGAACCGTTCAGTGTGCTGAGGGGCGTGTCCTTTGTCTTTATATGGGTTGGTGCTCTGGTGTTTGCCTTTGGCGCCTGGCGGCGGTTCAGAGCCTTACGGATTTAGGGCCTGGGCATATTGGGAGGGAGCGGCATACTCTATCTTCTTAGGTTATACCCTCCCGTCACTTTGCTTCACAAAGTGCCACCCTCCCGCAAAGCAGGAGGGAGAAGCTATTTTAGCCGGTTTAACGGACTGTTGACCTCAAGCCTGTAGATTAGTCCTGACAATGGGGACAATCAGGTGATCAGGCTTATAAGGCGCAACACATATATCAGGGGCTATGGCCGTGACCGCAAGGGCGCGACCGCCGTGGAGTTCGCCCTCATTGCCGGGCCGCTGATCCTTATGATTCTGGCCTGTCTTGAACTGGCGCTCGTGGTGCTGGTGTCGGTGTCACTTGAAAACGCGGTTGAGACCAGTGCGCGCAAAATCCGTACCGACAATATGGCGGGCATTACCTCTGCGCAGACCTTCCGTGAGGATATCTGTGGCAGGATGGACTGGCTCAGCGGGTCATGTATGGATAATCTGCATGTCGATGTGCGTACCTTTACCAGTTTTGCCTCTGCCGCCACGCCGCCAGCGCTGATTGTCGACGGCAAGTTGCTCGATCCCATGGCCTATCAGGTGGGTAATGGCGGGGCCATTCAGCTTGTGCGCGCCTATTATACCTGGGACTTGCTGACGCCGTTTCTCAAGGGTGGCCTGTCTTCACTGGAGAGCGGGCAGGTAGCCCTTTCGACGACCGCCATATTCAGAAATGAGCCTTTCGAGCGATGATCAGTCTGAGTGTCCTGTCGCGCGCCTTGCGCCTGAAATCGTTTAGCGGCGAAGCCCGTGGGGCTACGGCGGTGGAATTTGCCCTGATCGCGCCGGTTCTGATCCTGCTGTATCTGGGGCTGGCGGAACTGACCATGGGGATGATGGTCAGTCGTCGTGTCAACCACCTCAGTGCGGCTATCGGTGATCTGACGGCGCAGAGCCAGAATCTGACCGAAGCCAATATCACTGACATTTTTGAAATCGGCGACAGCATCATGCAGCCGTTCGATACCGGTGATCAGCTGGATATACGCCTGACCAGCATCGAGAAAGACAAGAACGGCAAGGCAATTGTCCTGTGGAGCCGTGGCTGGAGCGCCTATGCCAAGGGGGCAGAGGTGACGGATGTGGACACCAGCGATGTTGCCATCGGACAGGGTCTGATTATTACCAATGTCAATTATCGCTATAAGTCTACCATTGGTAATCTGCTGCCCGGTGTGACGGATTTCAGCAAGAACTACCGGCATTTTCCCCGTGATGGGGCGGTGGTTACCGGGCCTTAGGAAACTGCCTTCAAAAGGTCGTTTTCTGGCCTGCAAAGCCGCATCTTTTGCGCTTCCGATGCTCACGTACTTAAGTACGCTGCGCTTCGGTTCTCAAAGACATGTCTTTTCGGCTCAGACTCCAACCTTTTGAAGGCAGTCTCTTAGGGTGCCATTTTCCGGAAACCCCTCCCCGCCAAAGGCAGGGAGGCATAAGATAATTAAGCGAAGCCGCGGGCGCGCATAAGGGCTGCGGGGTCGGCGTCACGGCCACGGAAGGCCCGATAGGCCTCGGCCGGATCGACCGTATTGCCAACGCTTAAGACGTGATCAAACAGCTTTTGCGCCACGGCCTTATCGTAGAAGCCACCGGCCTCGGTAAAGGCTTCGGCGGCGTCTGCCGACAGGGTATCGGCCCAGAGGTAGCTGTAATAACCGGCGGAATAACCATCGCTTGAGAAGACGTGTGCGAACTGCGGTGTGCGGTGGCGCATGACGATTTCCTTCGGCATGCCGATGGCCTCAAGGGTTTCGCGCTCAAAGGCATCAGGGTCGATATCGGCTCCGCCCGCCAGATGCAGCTTCATGTCTATCAGGGCGGCGGACAGATATTCAACCGTACCGAAGCCCTGATTGAAGGTGGCGGCCTTGTTGATTTTTTCCAGCAGGGCGGGCGGTAGGGGTTCATTGGTTTCATGATGCAGGGCGAAGCGGCTTAGGACCTCAGAGGTCGACAGCCAGCGCTCATTAACCTGAGACGGGAACTCGACATAGTCGCGCGCCACGGCGGTGCCTGCCAGTGAGGCATAGTTGACTTTGGACGACAGGCCGTGTATGTGGTGGCCAAATTCATGGTAGAGGGTGTTCGCGTCATCCCATTAAATCAGGATCGGTTCGCGCGGTGCCGCTTCGATGAATTTTGAATTGTTCGACAC
>JBCEBX010000134.1:3575-4739 GCA_039206455.1 Asticcacaulis sp. | reverse complement strand
GCAATGGGTTCAACCTCCTCCGGCGGTCGTTCACGACGCGGCAGACGCGCCCGCAGACGCGGGGCGCTGTCTGAAATCAACGTCACGCCGATGGTCGACGTGATGTTGGTGCTGCTGATCATCTTCATGATCTCGGCCCCGCTTCTGGCGTCGGGCATCAAGCTTGAACTGCCCAAGACCGAAGCCGCCTCGATGCAGGACGAAGGTGACCCGCTCACCGTCTCCATTCAGCGCGACGGCGCGATCTATGTGCAAAATGATCCGGCGACCTTTGACCAGCTTGTGCCGCGCATCGAAGCCATCAGCCGCGGCGACACCTCAAAGGCGATCTATGTGCGTGCCGAAGGCGCGGCCTCCTACGAAACCGTCGCCCGCGTCATGGCGCGTTTGTCGACCTCAGGCTACGGCAAGATCAACCTGATGACCGAAGGCATGGGGGCACCCGAAGCCGTCGCGCCGCAAACCCAGCCAGAGGTGACCCCCTAAGCCATGAGACGTATGGGCCCCGCATTACTGGGATCGATTGCGCTGCATGCCGGTGTGGTTCTGTTTGCCTTGCTGCGCTGGGGCAGCGAACCTGAAACCCTTCAGGTTTCTTCCGTGCCGGTGCAGATCGTCTCGGAAATTCCGACCTTCGCTCAGGCCCCGTCGCCGGTCGATGAGACGGCGGTGCTGCCGCCTGAGCCTGAACCCATGCCGGAACCGGCTGCGCCTGCGGAACCTGAGCCTGCGCCGGTACCTGCGCCGAAGCCAGAACCCAAACCTGAGCCAAAGCCAACCCCTAAACCCACCCCGACGCCAAAACCTGCGCCAAAGCCGGAACCGAAGCCCACGCCCAAGCCTGAGCCGAAAAAACCGGAACCCAAGAAGGCCGAGCCGAAAAAGCCGCCCTCAAGCGGTCTTGACCTCGACAGCCTGAGCCGCACCCAGTCCACGCCCTCACGGTCAAATACCCGCACACCGGCGCGGCCTTCGACCACGGCTACGAGCGGGGCTTCCAATCGCGGTGCCGACTCTAAGGACACAGGGGCGGCTCTGGACTCAATTACGTCCCGTCTGCAAAGGCTTTGGTCGTTAAATTGTGACGTGCCGGGTGGCGATAAGGTCAGCCTGTGGATCGGCTTTACCATTTCACCCAACGGGCGTGTCATAAAGGGGCCTGAA
>JBCEBX010000134.1:0-3565 GCA_039206455.1 Asticcacaulis sp. | reverse complement strand
ATGATTCTGTGTGGCAGGCGGCGGCGTCACGTGCCCAGTTGGCTGTCAAACGTGGTGAGTTGTATGAGGGATTGCCGGACAATCTCTACAATCGACCTCTTGAGATTAATTTTGATGCCGAAACGGCATGCAAAGGGCGCTAGGTTAAAATAGGTAGCAGGAACATGAGCAAAATGTCGCAATTCATGGTCAAATGCATAGCCATATGCATGACCTTTTTTTTATCGGCCCCCGTTGTTCTTGCACAACAAGCGCCTCTACGCGCCGTTGTTAATTCCGGCGTTATCGAGCCCATGCCCATCGCCATCCAGATCGGCTCGGCGGATGGCTCCGATATCGGCAGCAAGATTTCCGCGGTCGTCATGGCTGACCTTGAACGCTCAGGTTTCTTCAAGCCGATCAATCCGGCGGCCTTTATCGAACAAAGCGTTGACATCAATGCCTCACCAACCTTCGCCAGCTGGAAAACCATCAATGCCCAGGCATTGGCCAACGGCATGGCCCGCGTCGATGCCGAAGGGCGTCTGACCGTTGATTTCCGCCTGTGGGATGTCTTCTCCGAGCGTCAGTTGCTGGGGCAATCCCTGACCGCCACGCCGGAAAACTGGCGTCGTGTGGCCCATAAAATCGCCGACGCCATCTATGAGCGTCTGACCGGCGAAGAAGGCTATTTCGACACCCGTATAGTATTTGTTGCCGAAAGCGGCGGACGCGGTAACCGCGTCAAACGTCTGGCGATCATGGATCAGGACGGGGCCAATCCCTCTTACCTGACCGATGGCTCCTATAAGGTGATGACGCCGCGCTTCTCGGCGGATTCTCAGGAAGTCGCCTATATGGTGCTGCGTGAAGATTCCGCACGCATCTTTATCTTTAATATCGAAACCGGACGTCAGGAATCGGTCGGCCAGATTCAGGGTATGGTCTTCTCACCGCGCTTCTCGCCTGATGGCACCAAGCTGGCCTATTCGGTGGCGCAGGGCGGCAATACCGACATCTATCTGATGGACCTGCGTTCGCGCGCCACCACGCGCCTGACGCGTGATCCGGCGATTGATACTTCGGCGTCCTTCTCTGCCGATGGCTCAAAGATCGTGTTCAATTCCGACCGTGGCGGTTCCCCGCAAATCTATACGATGAACCTTGATGGCTCCGGCGTTAAGCGTATCTCGTTTGGTGGCGGCATCTATTCCACGCCGGTCTATAGCCCCAAGGGCGACCTGATCGCCTTCACCAAGCAGCAGGGCGGACGCTTCTCGATTGGCGTCATGAGCCCAGACGGGTCGGGTGAGCGGCTTCTGACCTCCTCCTACCTCGAAGAAGGTCCGACATGGGCACCCAATGGTCGATACATCATGTTCTTCCGTGAACCTCCGGGGGCGATGCCTTCCCTGTGGATGGTCGAGGTCTCCGGCCGTATCGAACGCCCCGTGCCCTATTCCGGCGGCGCCTCTGATCCGGCATGGTCACCGCGCCTGAAATAGGCCTGATAGTGACGCGGTGCCGCCCTTAAATGCGGAGGCACCCGTTACTGTCGCAACACTGTAGCGAAAATAGCCTAAACCTGAGCCGACGCAGACGGGCTTGCCTCAAGGTGTGCCGTATTTCCGAATTTGGTTGTCTGTTTATTTTTAGGCGGTAAATCTATAACGGAAATTTACGTGTGATTTTAGTAACAATCGCTTACATTACGCGACTTATGGGTTTGACAAATAATCAAGTCGTATCAATAGTAGGCGTTAATCGCTTCTGGTGTATAGATTTTTACCAATCCGGCCTAGAAAGCCTCAAACATTTTTCTCCGTGATGAAGGAATTCCATTCGATGTCCATTTCTCAAAAAACCGTTGTGAAGTTCGCACTGGTGTCTCTGGCAGCTATTTCGATCGCCGCCTGTTCGTCGAAGCCTAAGGAAGAAGTGATCGCTCCTGTGCCGACCCCTGCACCGGCACCTACGCCTGCGCCGACCCCTGCACCGACCCCAACCCCTGCGCCGGCACCGGTCGGTGTGGTTCCTGGCTCGCAGCAGGACTTCGTTGTTAACGTCGGCGACCGCATCTATTTCGACCTTGACCAGTCTTCGGTTCGTGCTGATGCCCGCGCCATTCTTGATGCGCAGGCCGCATGGCTGGTGCGTTATCCGAACGTAAAGATCCGTATCGAAGGCAATGCCGACGAACGCGGCACCCGTGAATACAACTTTGCCCTCGGCGCACGCCGCGCAGAGTCGGTATCGCAGTATCTGGTCTCTAAGGGCGTTGTCCCAAGCCGCATCTCGACCATCTCCTACGGTAAGGAAAACCCGATTGCTTCCGGCTCTAACGAAGAGTCCTGGGCGCAAAACCGTAACGCCAAGACGACCCTCACCGAAGGCGCTCAATAAGCCTTTTGTAGGAAATACACGAAAAGCCCGGCGCCATGCCGGGCTTTTTTTATGAGTTTTTCAGTACAGGAAGTACGGAATGGCAAAGATTATCCTCATCGGGCCGGGCGCCGTGGGTCTGAGTGTCGGCGGCGGCCTTCTTCAGGCGGGCCACGCCGTCACCTTTGCGGCCCGCAGCGCGTTTGACAGCCTAAGCGTCACCAAAACCGGCACACCCGCGCAGGTCTGGCCCGCGCAGGTCATAACCACGCCTGCTGAGGCCACGAATGACGCCGATTGGGTCTTTCTGTGTGTGAAATCCCATCAGGTGGCCGGTGCCGAGAACTGGCTCAAGGCCACAATCGGGCCGACCACACGACTGGCGGTTCTGCAAAACGGTGTCGAACATGCGGCCCGCGTGGCCCCGTATATCGATGCCCGCACAAGGGTTGTGCCGGTGATTGTCGATCTTCCGGCCGTCCGTCAGTCGGCAGGTGTGGTTGAATGGCACAGCCGCGCCAGATTGACGGTCGCAGATACAAACGATGGCCGCGATCTGTGCGCCCTGTTTGCCGCAAGCTTCGTTGACCCCACCCCTACGTCTGATTACGTGACCGAAAACTGGAAAAAGCTCTGTGTCAATGCCCCGGCGGGCGCGGTCATGGCACTGACCGGACAGCCCATGGGTGTGCTGCACCGCCCTGAGGTCGCGGCGATTGCCCGCGCCGTGCTTGAGGAATGTGTCGCGGTCGGTCGCGCCGAAGGGGCAAACTTGCCGGATGAGCTGATTGAGCAGCAAATGGCGCGCTTTCTCGCCGAAGATCCCGACGCCACCAATTCCATGTATGAGGACTGGCGGGCCGGACTGGAAACGGAATGGGATGCCCGTAATGGCGTCATTGTGCGCAAAGGCAGGCAGCATGGCATAGCCACACCCGTCAGCGGCATTCTGGTGCCGCTTTTGGCGGCGCAACGGCCTTGACCCCTCGGGCAAAGGCTGCGAAAACATGCCGCGATTTTGTGCCCGAAGCCCTGTGCCGGTGGCACCCATTAGTCATTGAATAGCGGGGATTTATCGTTATGCGGATCTTATCAGTTCTGGCTGTCGGCACAGCCCTTGCGTTAGTTTCAGTTGCGCCTTCGGTTTCGGCGCAGGCCAGAGCCTCGATCAAAACAGTGGGAAGACCCTCCCAATCGGAGGACA
>JBCEBX010000133.1:0-4740 GCA_039206455.1 Asticcacaulis sp. | reverse complement strand
CATCGAGGAACATCGCGGTAATGTTAAGGGCAAGACTCTGGCGTGGATCGGTGATGGCAATAATGTCTGCACCAGCTTTATTCATGCGGCGGCACGTTTCGGCTTCCGTCTGAATATTGCCGCTCCCGAAGCCTATCTGCCTTGTGCGGCTGATCTCGACTTCATTACTCAGTCCGGTGCCGATGTGCATATCACCGCCGATCCGGCCGAAGCCGTTAAGGGCGCAGATGTCGTCATGACCGACACATGGGTCTCGATGGGCGATGAAGATGCCGAAGAACGCCTGAAAGCGCTTTGCCCCTATCAGGTCAATGCCGACCTGATGGCACTGGCCAGGCCCGATGCCATATTCCTGCATTGCCTGCCGGCGCATCGTGGCGAAGAAGTCTCGGCTGAAGTCATTGATGGCCCGCAGTCGGTGATCTTCGACGAGGCGGAAAACCGCATTCACGCCCAGAAAGCCGTTCTGGCCTGGTGCTTTAAGGGCTAATATCCCTGCGGCGGATCGGTCTTAAGACCCAGCAGCGATAGCAGATGCACCAGCAGAACTATCGCTGCCGTCACCGCAAGCAGCATGATAAACCGCCAGGGCACCATACGCGGGCCTGTCTGTTTAAGGCTGGTCGGGCGCGCGCCCATATAACCGGAAAAAGCCGCCGTTACCGCAAGGGCCGACAACCATATGAGCGTGGTGTTTAAGGTCAGTTCCATGCCGCGCATATGGTTCAGCATTTGAAAACGCACAAGGGGCGCTGGTATTTTTTTATGCCCGCCGTCCGTATAATTCGCGGATACGCTTTTCAAGCGATTCGCAAGCCTTCATCTTCCACAGAAGAGTGAGTTACCCCCAGATATTGAGGTTAACAAAAGGTTTACACCCCACATAATGAGTATTAGCCTCTCAATTAACCAATTGAGGGGATTCGCATGACCTCCGCCACGCCCTGGAGCGTAAAAGGAATAGATTCCAAGGCCCGTGAAGTGGCCAAGGATTTGGCGCGCCGCTCCGGCATGACGCTGGGGGAATGGCTGAATCACATGATTCTCGAAGGCCATGATGTCGCTGCGGTCATCCGCGACGAAAGCCGCCGCTCACGTCCCTATGACTCCCGTCCGGAGACACGTCTGGAAACCCGTTACGAATCCGGTCGCCATAAACCCGCCCGTAGCCGCCGTCCTTTCGATGAGCCTGATTACAACGATGGCGCTGATTACGAACCCGACCTGAGCCGCGTCGCCCGCGTCCTCGAAGGTCTGGGGGCACGTATTGAAACCTCTGAAACCCGTTCGGCCAACGCTGTGCGCGGCGTCTCACAGGCTGTCGAGGCCCTGCTCAACCGTCTGGAACGCTCGGAAGAGGCACTGGCCAATACCGACAGCCGTATCGAGGCCCGCCTTCAGGAAACCGTCAGCGGTGCATCCGAGCGCCTGCAAAGGGAAACGGCACAGACCCGCAACAGCGTACTTGATCGCCTTGACGGCCTTTCGGGCAATATGCGCGAAGACCGCGAGCGTATCGCCCGTCTCGAGGACCAACTGACGAACAATAACGTCGCCGAAACGGTTCAGTCGCTTGAGGCCACGCTCGGCAAGCTGGCCAACCAGCTTTATGAAAATGACACCCGCACCCGCGACACCCTCAAAGGGATGCGTGAGGACATGCTGGGCTTGTCACACCGTCTGGCCCAAAGCGAACAGCGCGATCCCGAACGCACCGCTCAGGCGGCGATAGACAAGGTCATTACCCGCCTGTCTCAGCGTCTGGAAACCGCAGAAGCCCATACCTCAACGGCTATCCGCGGCCTTGAGCAGGCCTTTGCCAGCCTTGACGCCCGCCTGTTGCGCGCCGAAGAAAGCGGCGATGTCACCGACCCCGAAAGCGTACAGTCCTTAAGCCGCCTCGCCTCTGACCTGTCGCGCCAGATTGACGACTCGCGCTTTGAAATCAGACGTGCGCTGGAACAGGACACCCAGACCCAGATCGATCAGGCCGTCTCACAGATTTCAGGTCGCCTGAGCGCTGTTGAAAAACGCTCTGCCCGCGCCATTGAATCCATGGGGCAGGACGTTCTGAAAATTGCTGGCAACCTTAATCAGAGGATGACAGAAGTGGAACGTTCGACCAGCGGCGCTATTTCCCACCTGTCGCACAAGCTGGATGATCGTCTGGGACAGGCGGAAAATAGCCACGCACAGGCGCTTGAGCGTCTCGGCGGGGAAATTGCCCGTATTTCCGAACGCCTGAACCTCAAAATCATTGAAAACGAAAAACGTACCTCTCAGGTGCTTCAGGGTGTCGGCGAGGAACTGGATTCCCGCCATCAGCGCACCCATGCCGATATTGCCGACCGCATTCGCCAGAGCGAGGAACGTACACAAAAGCTTCTCGAAGAAGCGCGTAGCAAGATCGACAGCCGTCTGGGTCAGGCACGTACGCAAAACCTGTTGCAGGAACTGCGTCCCACGCCTGAACTGCCAACGCCTTTTGGCCCGACAGACCTTGAGAAGAAACCGTTTGCCGAGTTTGAGCACGGCTTTGATGAGCCCGAAACCGAAACAGCGCAAATTGCCGATAGCGACGCTTCTGCTGAAACGGAAATTACAGAAACTGATCTAACCGCACGCCTGCTTGAGGATGTAACCGCTCAGGCCGATGATAGCGACCTGACCGCCCCCGTCACCAAGTCCGCGTTTGATCCGTTTGAGGACGATTTCGACGCGGAACTGTCTGCTCTTGCGCCGCAAGCGCCAAAGATGACGCCTGCCACCGTCGAAAGCGAAGACCCGTTCGCCGATATCGATGCCTCACGCCGCGCCTCACCTGATCTGTTATTCGAAGACGACGATCAGCCGATGTTCAATCGCAAGCCTGACGCCCTGGCATCCGGCAACGATAAAATCGACTCCACAGAATTTTCCGCCGAACCAGACAGTGTTTCCCTGTCCACGCGCGATGCGCTGGCGGCAGCACGCGCCGCCGTGCGCGCCTCAATTGAAGGCGGCGATGAGACGAAAAAGACTCTGGGGTTAAAACTCGGTCAATCTCGCACCAAGGCCACGGCCGCAAAGCCTGCAAAGGCTGGCGGCAGCACGCTGATGCGCGCCATCAAGGCCTCGTCCGTCGCTATGGTTCTGACTACTGCTGCGGTTGGTTCCTATGTGCTGATGCAGGACAGGCCTGACCCCAAGGCCCCGGCACAGGATGACATCCGCCTCGCCAGCGCCCTGACGGGCGATCCGGCCAGCACCCCCTCAGCAGAGGATGATGCCCGCCTCAAGGCCATGTATGAAGCGGCTACCCTGACGCTTCACTCCAACGACCCGAAGGCCGCCGAGACCATGAAAAGCGTCGCCCTTCTGGGCTATGCACCGGCGCAGTATCACATGAGCCTCATTTATAGCGGTGAAGGCAATCTGGTGAAAACCGACAAGACCGAAGCCCGCACATGGGCTGAGCGCGCCGCAGCCGGTGGCCATGCGCCAGCCATGTATAATCTTGGGATCATGCTGTACAACGGTGATGGCGGATCGCAGGATCGTGTCGGTGCCGCCCAGTGGTTCCGCAAGGCGGCCGAATTTGGCGTGCGCGACTCCTATTACAACATGGGCGCGCTCTATCAGCAGGGCGACGGCGTCCCGATGAATCTGACCGAAGCCTATAAGTGGTTCAGCATCGCCGCCAAGGCCGGTGACACCGAGGCGTCGCGCACCCTCAGCCTGATCAAACCACAACTGACGGCGCAACAGATCGCCACCGCTGAAACACAGGCCGCTGCTTTCAAACCGGTAACGGCGCAACCTTAAACAGCGGACGGAAAAACGTATCTGAAAACGGGGTTGCCGTAAAATGACCTTAAGGTTTTTGGACTATGTTCAAAAGCCGGATGATCTCATCAGGACTGTAGCTTAGTGGAACTGTACCTGCCCATCGCCGAGATGTCGGTGAATGTCTGGCTCATGGCCGGATTAGGGGTGGGTGTGGGCTTTCTCTCGGGCCTGTTCGGTGTTGGCGGCGGCTTTCTGATGGCGCCGGTTCTGGTGACGCTGGGTATTCCGCCCTCTATCGCCGTCGCCTCTCAGGCCGGCCACGTGCTGGCGACCTCCACCTCCTCTGTCTCAAGCTATAGACGTCAGGATAGCGTTGACTTCCGTATGGGCCTGCTGATGGCCGCAGGCGGGGTGGTCGGTGCGGGTATGGGCGTGGAAATTTTCCGCATCCTGCGCCTTATGGGGCAGATCGATATGATGATCTCGGTCATCTATCTGGTGTTTCTGTGCGGCATTGGCGGCCTGATGGCCCGCGAAAGCCTTACCTCGCTGCTCCGTCGCAAGAAAGGACTGGCCCCCGTCAGGCCCAAACTCAAGCGCCCGCCCTGGCTCTATGCCCTGCCCTTCAAGATGCGCTTCCCGCGATCTGGCCTCTATATCAGCGTCATTCCTCCCCTGCTCATCGGCTTTACCGTCGGTATTCTGGCCGCACTCATGGGGGTCGGCGGTGGTTTCCTGATCGTGCCCGCCATGATCTATATATTGCGCATGAAGGCCTCGGTCGTCGTCGGCACCAGCCTGTTTCAGGTCATCATCACCGCAACCGTCACCATGATCCTTCAGGCGGTGCGCAACCATACGGTGGATGCGGTTCTGGCCTTTCTGCTGCTGATCGGCGGGGTAATCGGCGGACAACTGGGTATTCGTTTCGGCACAAAATTTCGTGCCGAGGAACTCAGGCTCGTTCTGGCC
>JBCEBX010000132.1:0-4742 GCA_039206455.1 Asticcacaulis sp. | reverse complement strand
CCGCCAGCCACCAAAGGCCTGACAAAGGCAGCGCCGCAAAGCGATAAAACGGGGCCCCTTTGGCATCGCGTTTATACCACCAGACCGGCGTCTTAAGCGGCATGACCGTCCTCCTGTTGCGGCAGGAAAGGTGCCATATGCTGCCACACCAGATCAAGCGTATCCGTATCTGCTTCCGCCAGTTTCAGAGCGCGCGCGTTAGCGTCAACGATTGATTGCGGCGTATCAAACAGGGTTTGCACGACAAAGCTCAGTTCGTCACCATTCGCGACTTTGAAGGCGCAACCCGCTTCGAACATGTCGCGATAGACGCCCTCCCAATTGGACAGGTCGGGGCCGGTAATAACCGCCTTACCCAGACGTGCGGCCTCAAGCGGATTATGCCCGCCGACGCCCTGACCAAAACCACCGCCCATAATGACCAGATCGGCCAACCTGAAAAATACCCCAAGCTCCCCAAGAGTGTCAGCCAGATAGATGTCGGTCTGCGCCATCAGTGGCTCGGCCATTGACCGCTGCGCCACGGCAAAGCCCTGCGCCTCGAGGTCAAACCGAATATCAGAGGCCCTGATCGGATGGCGCGGCACCATAATCAATAAGGCACCCGTCTGTTTCAGTACTGGCTTAAGCGCATGGGCAATCAGATTTTCCTCAGTCGGATGCGTGGAGGCCGCCAGAATGACAGGTCGCTCGCCTACCTTCGTGCTGAGTGCCGCCCGCTCCGCCGCATTATCCGCCAGCGGCGCCCCCAGTGCCTTTAGATTGGCCTGTGGTCCCAAACGCCGGGTCACCTCGGACCCCAATGCCCGCAAGCGCTGTTCGCTGCCGCTATCCTGTGCCATGATTAGGCCGTAGCCGCTCAGCAATTCCCGCACAGTGCCTGCTAGTCTTTGCCAGCCTTTGGCAGTTTTTTCCGTAATCCGCGCACTGAGCAGCAGACGTGGCACATGCCGCCGGTCAAGCGCTGTCAGCAGATTTGGCCAGATATCGCTTTCGATAAACACCGCCAGATCGGGTTTCCAGTGATCAAGAAAGGCAATCACCGCCTGCGGTGTATCAATGGGCGCATAGTGATGTATAGCCGGAACCGGCAACCGCATTTTCAAAATTTCTGCCGAAGTCGTTGTGGCGCTGGTCACCAGAATTTGTGCATCTGGATATTTAGTCAACAATTGATTAACCAAAGGAATGGCCGACAAGCTTTCACCGACACTGACGCCATGAAACCAGATCAACCTTCCCTCAGGACGTTCAGCCGAAGCCTGCCCCAAACGCTCATGCATCCGCATAGCGTCTTCTTTTCCCTTTGCCACGCGGCGTTTGAGAAGAGCCGGCGCAAAGCCGTGAAAGCCCCGCATCACAACATCATAAAGCCCCAGCCACACACTCATAAGCCTGCTCGTTGATCCGCCATATCCGTCAGGGCCGACAGCCGCGTGCCCATATCCGCCCGCAACGCCTCAAGGACAGCGTCATCCGCATCAGCAGGCACCGGCGGCAGCACTTCCCACAGCATGGCCCCTCTGGCGAACGGCATCGGAATGCGCTGCCTGTCCCAACTGTTGATGGCCGTGAACCGTGACGAGGCCTGCCCGATCAGCACCACCGCCGCGCCCGACATCTGCGACAGCTTTAATGCCCCCTCGGTCATCTCACGTGCCGGACCACGTGGGCCATCGGGCGTCAGGGCTACGGCATTACCGGCGCGCAGCCAGCGCAGCATTTCCCGAAAGGCCTGCGCCCCGCCCTTCTGCTTGGTCGGGTCGGACTTCTTAGCCGCCGAACCGCGAATGATATGATAGCCAAACAGGGAATTGGTGCGAACACTGAAATCGCCACTGCGTGATTGCGACACCAGAATGCACATCTTCTGCGCCCGATCGAGCGGCCAGCAGGCAGGGGCATAGTGCACGCGTTGGTGCCACAACAGAAGCACCACCGGCCCGCCCTGACGCCAGATGGCCTCAACCGCCTCAAGACCTTCGTGATGCCAGCGGGTCGTGGCATAACAAAATTTCAGATAGCCAACGATAATCCGCGCCATTATCGCCTGAAACCACTCTGCCTCCAGAAGCCGTTTCATGCGACTGTCTCCGGCAGAAGTTGCGTCCCCGCAAGTGAGGCATAAAGCCCAAAGCGCCGCATCAGTTCGTCATGTGTCCCGCGTTCGACAATCCGGCCATTGTCCATCACCAGTATGAGGTCGGCATGACGCACGGTTGACAGTCGGTGAGCGATAAAAAAGGTCGTGCGCCCCGCCATGAGGCGTTCGAGTGCCGCCTGCACCTTTTGTTCTGACTGCGTATCCAGCGCAGAGGTAGCCTCATCGAGAAGCAACAAAGGCGCGTTTTTCAGGAAGGCGCGGGCTATGCTGATACGCTGCTTCTGACCACCCGATAACCGTGACCCGCCCTCACCGGTGCGCGTCTCCAAACCCTCCGGCAGGGCATTGATAAATTCATCTGCCGCCGCATCGGCTATGGCCTGACGAATTTCAGCTTCGGACGCGTCGGGGCGTGCATAGGCGATATTGGCCCTTAGGGTGTCATCGAACAAAAATGCATCCTGAGACACCAGTGCAATATTGTCGCGCAAAGATTTGATAGACAAAGCCTTTTGATCAAACGCCCCAAAATGAATCTGCCCCGATTGCGCCTCATAGAAGCGTGGGATGAGATTAAGCAGGCTCGACTTACCTGAACCCGATGGCCCAACCAGAGCAATCGCCTGACCCGGGCGGGCTTCAAAACTAATGTCACTTAAGACTGGTTTATCACCATAGCTGAACCCTACGCCATCAAACCGAACCGAACCGAAATCACGCGGCAATTCCACGGTCTCTGAGGCATCGGTAATCTGCGGGCGGACATCCAGCACACCAAACAGACGTCTTGCGGCCGTAAAGCCTTCAGCCATGACGGTTTGTAAATTGGCCAACTGGCGCAGGGATTGTCCCGCCGCACCAAGCGCCGCAATATAGCCGGTAAAGCCCCCCAGCGTCATGGCTCCCGCCTGAGCGCGCCAGCCAGCATAGGTGACCACCAGCGCCAGAACAATGGTCGTCAGGGCCTCGGTTGTCGGGGCTGCCGAGGCACGGGCATTGGCACCCTTAATGATATGGCCCTGACGCCGTGAGATCACGGCGTCGACACGATCCTGCTCATAGGTTTCCCGATTATTGATCTTGACGACCCGAATACCATCGAGGCTTTCCATAATAGCCGTTGAGAGACTTGATGTTTCCTCCATCGCCCCCTTGGCGGCCTTTTTGGTGCGTTTGTTATATTTGCTCAAGACTGCCCCGATCAGCGGCCCGGCCACCAACACCCCCAGCGTCATACGCCAGGCGAGGACCGCCATGGTCGCCAGCAGGGCAAGAACAATGCCGGTATGCGGCACATAGTTGATGACGCCATTGGTCGTGGCTTCGCGCATCAGTCCGGCATCAAACAGCACCGATGACAGATAGCTGCCGGAATGGGCCTTATCGAGTTGGCTCAGATCCGAACGGACAAAGCCGGAAAACAGCTGTGACTGCAACCGCCCCACAAGACTATGCCCGACGCGATTAACAGATGTGGCCAGCCCCAGTTGCGACACCAACCTGAAAAGCGTGGCGACGATCATGATCACCGGCACCCATAATAACGGATTAGCTGATACGAAAGCAGGCACCTCTGACGCTGCCGGAGAGCCGCTTTCACCAAACAAAAGCTCGACACCGGGCTTAAGGCACCAGATCAGAAACTGCGTGGTAATAACTACGCCTATGGCACACGTAAACGCCAGACTGAGATAGCCCCTGAAGGCCGTCAGATAGTCACGCCATACACGATGGATAATCGCCTTCGATGTCAGCGACGCATGCGTAATCGGCACTTCAGCATCTTGGGTGGGCGGCGTCTGGGTCATTCAACCATACGAAACAATGAAAACCAAAGCGACTATATAGGCTTATCACCGCTGTGTTCAAACCTTTTGCAGGGGGGCGCGTCGGCCTTATCCAGAGAAACCCTTCTGGCAATGGTGTTTTCGAGGGTTTGTAATCCCGTCACGAAATAGATATATGAGGCGATCAAGCCGAAGACCAGACACTAAGGACAACCGTAATCGTGAAGCTGATCAAAAAGACAAAAAAGCCGCGCAAGGTTTATGACACCGCCACGGCTTGGGGTCGCTTCAAGACACGCATGGCCTTTTTGTGGGAAGATCACGCCTATTTGCGCCTGAGCTTTACCAATGCGCACTGGATCGACCAAAAGATGCTGCGCACCAATCAGCCCTGGCCCTTTCAGCTTAAATGGTTTCAGAAACACGATGGCATAAAGACCGTGGTCAATCTGCGCGGCGGGCACGGCTCGTTTCAGGCGCTGGAGACATGGGCCTGTCAGCATCTGGGGCTTAAACTTGAGAAATTCACCGTCACCTCACGCGACGTCCCTTCTGCCGAAGCTATTCTGGCGGCAAAGGCCTTGTTTGACCGCATCGAATATCCGGCCCTGATGCACTGTAAATCGGGTGCCGACCGCGCAGGAATCATGTCCGTACTTTACCGACATCTGCATCTCGGGCACCCCATGCGTGAAGCGGTTTCCGAACTTGGCCTTCGCACCCTGCATATGAAGGCAGGCAAAACCGGCGTGCTCGATTACATCTTTGAGCGATATTTCCAAGAAGGCGAACCCGCAGGCCTCACCTTCCTTGAGTGGACCCAAAGCCCGGCCTATGATCCGGTGCAGATC
>JBCEBX010000131.1:6329-18840 GCA_039206455.1 Asticcacaulis sp. | reverse complement strand
TCGCACGGGTTACACGTGACATCTCATCCGGCTTGGGGTCGTGAAACGCCCACTGAATACCGAAGCGATCGGTTGAGAAGTCGTCAGACAGGGCCTGTCCGTTGGGGCTGGTTTTTCCGCCAACGAATAGACAGCCTGTCAGCCCGGATCGAAGTTTTTGTCTTCGGCCTGTCTCAGATTGGCGCGTAGAAGTTCACGCATGATGGCCTCGGCGCCAGCGGAATCACCATGCAGGATGCAGGCGTGAATCTGTTCCTGAAAAGGCAGGCCGTTGTTTGTCGCGTTAAGGATACGGGTTTCCATATGCAGAGCGGTTGCCACAAGTTCGGTTAAGCGGTTGAAAAACAGATTGCGTGAGCCGCGAAGAAGCGCCTGATGAAACCGTATGCTCAGTTTCAACCGCTCAGGCGAGTCCTCCACAGGGGTGCGGAGCCCTTCAAGGCTGATTGTTAGCTCCTCAAGGATAACGGGGTCGCGCAGGCTGGCAGTAAGACCTGCGGCTACAGGTTCGATGCCCAGGCGCATCTGTATAAATTCACGATAGGCTTCGATTGAAAACGGACGCTGACGCAGCCAATGGCTGACATCGGGATCAAGCAGATTCCAGTCTGTAATAGGATTCAGGCGATTGCCGCGTTGACGGGCGTTGATCAGCCCTCTGGCGGTAAGCATTTTCATGGCTTCACGAATGACGGTACGGCTGGCGTCGAATCGGATTGCGAGCACGGCTTCGCTCGGAAAAGTCTTTCCCTCAAATTCACCCGCAACAATTTGCTGACCAAGGGTGCTGTGAAGCTGAATGGCCAGATTGGAGCCCAATTCCATGTGCAGAGCCATGCGCCCCTCCCGTAACCTTCAGTGCCAAATCAAACTACCGCATTGCCTGTAACCTTCCAAGTCTAATGCGTCGGTGGCGGTTGGGGTGTGTAGGTGTCCGATTTCGGACATAGTGGTCACGGTTGCCGGACGCATTGGCTGAAAATGAAATTAAACATAATATAAACAGTATGTTAGTGTAATTTAAACTTGGGGCTATACTGAAGAAAAAAGAGTCAGGGAGGTGGGATTGTGAGCCAATCCGCAGGATATGACGATTTTTATCAGCTTGCTGATGGGGCGGATTCCAGCACAACTCACGTACTGGTCTATACGGATATTGCCTTGGGGAATGCAGGTAGTGATTCCTTTATAGCCTATAGGGTGCGCAACCCTTCGTCACAGACGATAACCGAGACGGTACAGCTTTATGTCGAGATCACTTATCCAAACGGTCT
Source organism: Asticcacaulis sp. (assembly GCA_039206455.1). GTDB lineage: Bacteria > Pseudomonadota > Alphaproteobacteria > Caulobacterales > Caulobacteraceae > Asticcacaulis. The sequence continues at coordinate 17,566 of JBCEBX010000131.1, read as the reverse complement.
TGTGCGTAAGCGCATGGTGGGGTGGGAAGTTCACACATTGATGCCCGGAGCGGATCGTTATGTGCGCATTGCGCAATGCGGCATCCTTCTTAATCCTTTTGACGCTGCCGACGCTGCTCAGACATCGCTTACGGTCATGATTTGTAGCCTGTCCTGTGTGCGATGGCAGCAAAGCTGGCTGGGTGCGTTTAGCTTTGAGGATATGAAAATCCCTCCCGCTGAAGGAGGGAGCCGTTCAGCGGGAGGTAGGCAAATGCTCGAATAGAATTTATATTACTATAGTACAATGAAGCTCAAATTTTTGCATCTGTTTTTTTGCAAAATTTTTAATTCCCTGAAACCGCCTTAAGAAATAGTGCTTTGAGATCGCCTTTGTGGCGCAAGTGCATCAGGAAGCACATCAATCTCAAAAAGTGAGACAAATTACTTGTAATACAATATGACTGTAGTAATGGTAGCGGTATCAGGTAGGGGTCGCCTCAATAAAAATAACGACGACCCAGCCGTGATGGAGAGAAACAATTGAGACCGCACATGGAAGCGGTTTTCAGGGGAGGTTTTAATGGCGAAGAACAAATCACGTCTGCTGATGTTGGCGGCGGGTACATCTATAATTGCGCTTTCGATGAGCGCGCCGGTATGGGCGCAGTCGACAACAACCGCAGAGGCGGATGACGGGGTCGAAACGATCATCGTGTCCGCCCGGCGTAAGGCTTTGCAAAACGCAACCGAGCGTAAGAAAAACTCAGATACGATGATCGATTCGGTCGTTGCCGATGACGCGGGTAAGTTGCCTGACAACTCGGTGACCGAGGTGTTGCAGCGTGTGTCGGGCGTCACCATGGTACGCTTTTCGGCCCTGAGCAATCCGGATGCGTTCTCCGTCGAGGGTTCCGGCATTCAGGTGCGCGGCCTGTCGGGCGTCGCCGCGCGACTTAACGGGCGTGAAATTTTTAGCGCCAACGGCGGTAACGGTCTGAGTTGGGGCGATGTGACGCCGGAACTGATGGCGGCTGTCGATGTCTATAAGGCCTCGCGCGCGGACCAGATCGAAGGCGGTACAGGTGGTACGGTTGATCTGCGCACCAAGATGCCGTTTGATTACCGTAAACCATCCATCGATGGCAGTTTAGGCGCATCTTATGGCGACTTCGCCAAGAAAACCTCGCCAAGTGCTTCGGCGACTGTAACCAATCGCTGGGATACGCCAGTAGGCGAAATCGGGTTGCTGGTTAATCTGGCCTATTCGGAATATGCCGCTAAAAACAACTTCATTCGTACAGAGCCTTTCCTTGCGCAGCACACCGCGAACAATAATACGGCTGACCGCTTTATTCCACGCGGATTCAACTATGGGGACTGGACTTTTAACCGCAAACGTAAAGGTATTTACGAAGCCTTCCAGTGGCGTCCGACCGATAGTCTGACCATTTTCCAGTCAGCGTTCATATCTGAATATAACAGTGAGCAGACGGAATCGGGCGTTTTTGTCGGCAACGGCAGCCCAACTGTATTAGGCGTAGCGCCGGGTTCAAATGCCGAGTTTGATGCCAATGGCATGCTCATCAAGGCTGACCGTCTGGTGCCGACCTCTTTCTATAGTGGTACGGCAGGTGAAACCATGACCGCGGAATGGCTGAATCCACCAGAATTGCGCGTAGATTGTAACCAGCCCTTTGGTACGCCGGCTACATCACTTGACTGGGGCACATGGCCGCCTTCCTGTGCGCCGGTCAATGTCAATATTGGCTCGACGCGTGGTTACATGACCAGTAAGACCATCACCCGTGACTTCAGTCAGGGCTTTACCTGGATGGCCAGTGAAAAGCTGCGTGTGGACGGGGCGCTTCAGTTTGTCGATTCCTCCCTGCAAATGCAGAACTTCAATCTGGGGGTTAGTCATTCCCTGTCACCGGCGGTTGGTATTGACCTGAGCGGTGAAATGCCGAAATTCACAGTTCATGATAACGGAACATTGGCAAATCGTGGAAACTATAACTGGGACAGCATTATTACGCGTCCGCAGAACAACCACGGCACCATGGGCGCGCTGACATTTGATGTCGGTTACCTGTTTGATGAGGGTTTCTTCTCAGAGATCAAGTTTGGCGCACGTTATGCGGACCGTGTCGAACGCAATAATTACGAAGGCACCTATTGGGCACCATTGGGCAAGGGCTGGAATCGTTCCGGTCAACGGACATTGCTGGACGGGCCGGCGGCGGATTCCGAACTTTATACTTTTGGTGATTTCTTCAAGGGCGATGTCCAGCTTCCGGGCAATTTCTGGCTACCGAGCGCTACGCTTATTGAGGCCAATGATATTCTGGCTGCTCAGCGTAAATATGGTTACGATCAGGAATGTCTGCCCAATCCGGGCACGGATACGGTTGAATATAATCCGGACAAGACCTGTCTCATTCCCAACCCTGATCGTGAGCCCCAGCGCTATACCTATAGTGACGACGCCTTCGGTGCCTCGCGCGCACAGTTCATTACTAAGGCCTGGTATATTCAGTCGAAGTTTGGCAGCGATGAAGGTTTGTTTGGCGTACCCTTCACCGGTAATCTGGGCATGCGGGTTGTTACCAATCGCGTCGAATCCAGCGGCTACTTTGTTATAAATGCGGTTCAGCAATTCTATTTCACTGACGCTGAATTCCAGGCGGATCTGGCGGACGGGACACTTGATAACTTTAACAGCGTACCTAGTGACGGCTGGGAGCGGGTTGATGGCATCGAATATACCCGCTACCTGCCATCGCTGAATATCAACTTCAAACCGTCAAGCGATTTCCAGATTCGTGTAGCCATGAACCGGACCATGTCCGCCCCTGGTCTGAACGATATTCGCGCCACAGGCAGCGCCGGTCTTTCGCTTAGAGAAAACCCGGTAGCAAACCCTGTTGAGGGGGGAAGTGATTATCCGGGTCTGTACAATGGTCTGACGGCGAATACGGGCAATCCGCGTCTTAAGCCGACCATGTCAACAAACTACGACCTGTCGTTTGAATGGTATCCAAGTGATAGCCTGAATGCGCACCTGTCGCTGTTCCATAAGGATCTCAAAGATCTGATTGTTTATGGCGATACGATCAAACCGCTAGAATTTAACTATCTCGACGGTTCAGGTACGCCGCAGACACATTCGGCGATGGTGTCCACTTCGGAAGCCTTTAATGCGTCTGAAAAAGCCCGTATTTCCGGTTTTGAAATCGGCGGTCGTAAGTTCTTCGACGAATTACCGGCGCCGTTTAACGGGTTTGGCATCGAAGCCAACTATACCTATGTTGACTCCGAAAATCCGTCCGCGCTTGCCCGCGATATCTACGGTCAGGAAATGGACAATATTCCGGTCGTTGGTCTTTCCAAGCATAACTATAACGTCCAGCTGATGTACGAAAAATATGATCTGTCGGTACGTCTGGCATGGTCATGGCGCTCGGAATATCTGCAATCGACCAATGCCAACGGCACTAATACGGACTATGACTACTATACACCGCAGCCTACGGGTAATTCCGCGGTAACAGCTATAGATACGGCCCTGCCAACCTATGCGGATGCCTATGGTCAGCTTGATCTGGGTGTGAACTATAAGATCAATGATAATGTTCGCCTCTGGCTTCAGGCAAACAACGTGACCAACGAAGTTACCCGCACATTGATGGGCGGCTATCCGAGCGGGCAGCTCTATACCCGCAGCTGGTTTATTACCGATCGTCGCGTGAACATCGGTGTGAACCTCGCTTTCTAAAACGCGATAATTTTAGCGGCTCCCGCAAGGCTCAGGCTTTGCGGGAGCCGTTATTATCGGAGAAAAATTATGACCAGAGAGGTACTCATCGTCGGCGGTGGCACGGCGGGATGGATCACGGCCGGATATCTGGCGCGCATGTTATCGGCCAATCTGCCCACGGGCGTGAAAATTACGCTGATCGAGTCCGAAGATATCGCCATTATAGGGGTCGGTGAGGGGACCTTTCCCAGTATCCGCAAGACGCTGAAACTTATGGGCGTCGATGAGGCGGATCTTGTCCGTGAGTGCGATGCGACCTTCAAGCAGGGGATCAGCTTTCGCGGGTGGCAGACGGGGACGGGCGAAAGTTATTTTCATCCATTTGAAGCCTCCTACAGTCCGGGCGGACTTGACCTTTTGTCCTACTGGCTGGCCGGTATGGCTGGAGACCAAAGCTGGGATTCCGTATCTACGGTTCAGACGCATGCCGCAAATATGGGGCTGGCCCCCAAGCTTCAGACGCATGAGGCCTATGAAGCACCCTTAAATTACGCCTATCATTTCGATGCTGTGAAACTGGCGCGTCTGTTGCGACGGGTCGCCATCAGTAATGGCGTACGCCATTGCATCGGCACGGTTCTGGATGTGCGCCTGACGCCGGAAGGGGCTGTCGATCATCTGGTCACGCGCGAACACGGCGAGATGAAGGCCGATCTGTACATCGACTGTACCGGCTTCAGCGCCCAACTCATTGGTAAGGCATTGGGCTCGCCCTATAAGTCCGTACGCAACAGCCTGTTTACCAATCGCGCGGTGGCTGTTCAGGTGCCTTATGAGCGGGCAGATCAGCCGATTCCCTCCTATACGGTCTCGACGGCGCAACCTGCCGGATGGACGTGGGATATTGGTCTCGATGCGCGTCGTGGCACGGGATATGTCTATTCGACCGAACACACCTCAGATGAGGAAGCCGAGGCTGTGCTCCGGCGCTATATTGGCCCTGCCGCGGATGCACTGACACCGCGTATCCTCAGTTTTGAGCCTGGATATCGTCCCTTGCAATGGCAGAAAAATGTGGTGGCTATCGGACTGGCCGGAGGTTTTCTTGAGCCACTGGAGGCCACGGGCATAGGCTTCGCCGAACGGGCGGCCTTTCTGGTCGCAGCCCTGTTCCCCTGGGCGGGCCCGATTGATGGCCCGGCCCGTCAGTTTAACGAGATTATGACCGGACGCTATGAGAGCGTCATCGATTTCATCAAGATGCATTATTGCCTGACCAAGAGAACCGACACGGCTTTCTGGCGCGATAATACGGCACAGGCAACCATCCCTGACGGTTTGCAGGCGCGGCTTGAGCGCTGGCGTTATCGTGTGCCGGATTTTGTGGATATTGACCTCAACCATGACATCTTCACCGAGGCCAGCTGGCAGTATGTCTTGTATGGCATGGGTTTCCGTACGGAAATGCAGGCGCGTGCGGGCGCGCTGAAATATGCCGAAGATGCCAGAGCCGCCTTTATTGATATCCGAAGACAGGCTGAAATCGCGCGTCAGAAACTCCCCCAACATCGTGAACTGGTAAGCGCGGTTCGCCGTGACGGCTTCCGGCGCGCTGCCTGAGGCGCGCGTCGAAGGCCGTAACCTCCCATCGACTAAACCGGCATTTGATCGGTTGCTCCCATTTTGTACAGGTATAGAGGACAGAGAGATGCGTATATTCAAACGAACAAGGGCTGTGATGGCCGGAGTGCTGTTTAGTTTCGGGGCGTCTGTACTTCCGCTTGCGGCCGCAAGTGAACCTGCCGGTGTCGCCAGCTTCGACTGGTTTGAATATAGCGGTAATGATGCTGTTTTTGGCGCGCCCTTGCCTGCCGATAAATACCAAAATCCCATACTGACCGGTTTTCACCCCGACCCCAGCATAGTGCGCGTCGGTGAGGACTATTATCTCGTCAATTCAACCTTTGGCTTCTATCCGGGGCTTCCGGTCTATCACAGCCGCGATCTGGTGAACTGGGAGCAGATCGGTAATGCGCTGGATCGTCCGGACATGATGCCGTTTCCTGATTTCGGACTGGGAGGCGCGGGGATCTATGCGCCGGCTATCCGTCACAGGGACGGGGTTTTCTACATATTGACGACCTGTGTCGGCTGCGGCGGTAATTTTATCATTTCAACGCGTGATCCGTCCGGCCCCTGGTCCGATCCGATCTGGCTGCCGTTTATTGACGGTATCGATCCGTCGATCCTGTTTGATGATGACGGCCGCACCTATATCGTCCATCAGCGCAGCCCTGAGAACAAGCGCTATGATGCCCATACGGCTATCGGTATCACTGAGGTTGATCCGGTGACCTTTGCTCAGAAATCCGAAGATGTGGTGCTGGTGGATGGCGGGGATGAAACGCCGTGGAATACCGACTATATCGAAGGGCCGCATATCTATAAGGTCAACGGGGAATATATCCTGTCGGCCCCCGGAGGTGGCACGGGTTATTATCACCAGCAACTGGCCTTTAAGTCCAAATCACCTATGGGGCCCTATACGGCCAACCCCAATAACCCCATTCTCACACAGTTCGGGCTTGATGACGGGCGGCCTGATCCGGTGACGGCAACCGGTCACGCAGATATGGTTGAGGACACCAATGGTCAGTGGTGGGCCGTGTTTTTGGGCACGCGTGTGTATGACCTGAAGACGGCTCCGCAGGACCCTGGTAATTTCCACACGGGGCGTGAAACCTTCATGCTGCCGGTAAGCTGGGTCGATGGCTGGCCGGTCATTCTGGAAAAGGGCAAGGCTTTGCCCTACAGGCCTGACCGCCCGAAACTGGCTGACGCCAAGGCATCGGCTGTCCCGACGACTGGTAATTTCACAATCCGTGACGAATTTGACGACAGCAAGCTGGCGTTGCAATGGCTGTTTGCCCGTATGCCCAAACAACAGTGGTGGGAGACGGGTGAGGGGGCGCTCAAAATACAGGCCCGCAATGATCGCTTTGGTGAAAGTGGGCAGCCGTCCTTTATCGGCAGACGTATGCAGCACCTGACCGGAACCGTGACCACGCGCATGACCTATAGCCCTGCGGTGCAGGGCGATGAGGCCGGATTGCTGGCGGTGCAGAATGACGAATATTACTATGCGTTTGGTCGGGCCATGAATGTGAAGGGCGAGCAGGTTCTGCGGGTTCGCAAGCGTCTGGGTAAGGATGATCCGACTGAGGGGAAGACGGTTGCCGAAGTACCCGTAACAAAAGGGGCTGATGGCACGGTTTACCTGCGTATCAGGATCGACAAGGCGCGTATCGATTTCGAGCAAAGTGCTGACGGGAAGACCTTTATCCCTGTTCTGGCCAATGCGGAATCAAAGCCTCTAAATACGGCTTTTGCGTCAGGCTTTGTTGGTGCGGTTATCGGAATGTATGCCGAAACCGCGAAAGATACCAATTAGTTGCGCACAGCAGGCAAAGACGGCGTGCTTCCGGTTTGATAAGCCGGAAGCCGCTCTGAAACATAGCAATAAGACGGAAAATCCGTCAGGCAGGGGAACCAGGGATGCATATTCTGAGCAAGCTTAAATCGGCTCACCACATCAAGGCGCTGGCGCTTAGTCTGGCAACGGTCATTGTGCTGGCCAGTTGCGGGGGCGGCGGTGGCGGTGGCGTAACCACGTCCCCACCGGGTGGCGGCTCAAGCAGCTCAGGCAGCAGTTCGTCCAGTTCCTCATCCTCCTCCTCATCATCTTCTTCGTCATCCTCTTCCTCATCGGGCATTGCCGGAAGTCTTTCGGCGACCAATGTTCTGGAGGAAATGTCGCCCGGGTGGAACCTTGGCAATACGCTCGAGGCGATTGGCGCCGGTACACCACCGTTTTCAGTGTCTCAGGAAACGGCGTGGGGAAATCCAGCCGCGACGCAGGCGTTGATGAATGCCGTAAAGGCCGCAGGCTTTAAAAGCGTGCGTATTCCCGTGGCCTGGAAACAATATGCCGACAGCAACGATAATATCCGCGCCGCATGGATGACCCGCGTGACCGAAGTGGTCGACTATGCGCGTAATGCCGGGCTTTATGTCGTGATAAATATTCACTGGGATGGCGGCTGGCAGCAGCCTACCTATGCCGATCAGGCAATGGCGAATGCGCGTCTGACCAAATACTGGACGCAGATTGCCAACAATTTTCAGGCCTATGACGACCATCTTTTGTTCGCTGGTACCAACGAGATCATGGTCACGGATGTGTACAGCGCACCGACCACTGAGAACTGCGCGGTGCAAAACGGCTTCAACCAGACTTTTGTCAATGCGGTGCGGGCCACGGGCGGCAATAATGCGACGCGCTTTCTTGTGGTGCAGAGCTACAACACCAATATTGACCACGCCCTGTCCTGTAACGCGACCCTACCGACAGATAGCGCGACGCGCCGTCTGATGATGGAGGTGCACTATTACGATCCATTCAATTTCACCCTGAATACCTCAGGCACGATCTGGCAGTGGGGGGCGATTGCGACCAATCCGGCGGCGACCGAAACCTGGGCGAATGAATCCTACACGGACGCTCAGTTCCAGAAGATGAAAACAAACTTTGTGGATAAGGGTGTGCCGGTTATTCTGGGTGAATATGCCGCCAGTCTGCGCAGCGAATATGACATGTCCCAGACCTATCGCAACCACTGGAATGCATACATAACAAAGTCGGCCCATCAGCATGGACTGGTGCCTATGTACTGGGATAACGGCTATCTTACCAACCACCAGTCAGGTGTCTTTAATCGCGGTGCCGGAACACCGGGTTATCCCGAGGCGATCAAGACCATCGTTGACGCAACCAAGTAAACGGAGACCTTAAAGATGGTTGGGGGAACGTCCGATATATGGGCGCATACACTTAAGACCCTATCGGGCGTTCTGTCGCCAAAGGGGGCGGACGGCGCCTATACGGTGACCGATTTCAGCATCCTTTTCTTTCTGCAGCTGGGCATTATTATCCTGACTTGCCGGACGGTTGGATGGGTCGGTCGGCGGTTTTTCAAACAGCCGCAGGTCGTCGGGGAAATGGTGGCGGGGGTCCTGCTTGGCCCGTCGCTGCTTGGTCTGGTCTTTCCGGATTTTCAGGCCGCACTGTTCCCGCCTGAGACCCGAAGCGTGCTCTATGTCGGGGCGCAGCTTGGGGTCGGGCTTTATATGTTCCTTGTCGGTACGACCTTCAGGGCCGATCATTTTATGGAAAAGGGCAAAAGCGCGTTCGCGGTATCCCTGTCGGGGATTGCCGCTCCTTTTATTCTGGCCATTATCATCACGCCCTGGTTGCTGACGATTCCGGGGCTGTTTGCGGAAGGCATTTCGCGGTTCAATGCCACCTTGTTTCTGGGGGCCTGTATTGCCCTGACGGCCTTTCCGATGCTGGCGCGCATTATCAACGAGCGCGGGCTGGCCAATTCGTCCCTGGGCACCTTAACCCTGACCGCAGGGGCCTTTGATGATGCTGTATCATGGTGTGTTCTCGCTCTGGTGCTGGCGACCTTTGGCGGTGGGCCGGGCATAGCCGTTGTGGCGGTAGGCGGCGGCATCATATGGACTGTGTTTGTTGTCTTTATTGGCAGGCGCCTGCTGGCACCGCTTGGGCGGAATGTGGAAAAAACCGGTGAGATGAGCCACACGGTACTGGCAATTACGCTTATCGCTTTTTGCCTGTCAGCCTTTGTCATGGATGCTGTGGGGATACACGCCATATTCGGCGGCTTTATCCTTGGGGTCGTGATGCCGCGTGGTGTGTTTGCGGAGGAGTTGCGGAAAAAGGTCGAACCGATCGCCGTGATCATGCTGTTGCCGCTGTTCTTTACCTATTCAGGTCTCAATACACGCCTTGATATGGTCAATTCGCTACAGCTTTTGCTTTTGGCTCTGGCGGTTCTGATGGTTGCCATCATGGCTAAATTCGGAGCCTGCTATCTGGCGGCACGCCTGACCGGAGAAGATAACCGGACGGCTCTCGGGATCGGTGCCTTAATGAACGCTCGCGGGCTGATGGAGCTGATCATCATCAATATCGGCCTGCAAAAGGGGATTATCGGCCCGACCCTGTTTTCCATTCTGGTCTTGATGGCTATTGTGACCACGGTGATGGCATCCCCGCTGTTTGAGGCCGTCTATGGGCGAAAGATGCGGGAAAAATCCGAATCTGCCTGAGGGCTCAGCCATAAAAAAAGGAAGCCGGCGTGTCCGGCTTCCTTTGAGGCTTTAGTAATCGACGTGATAGTCTTTGGGGAAGCTCTGGCCCGCAAAGGCTTTTTTCTGGGTCCAGTCCTCGGCAGGGGCTGTCCAGAAGCTGTCTGTTTCCGGCAAGCCGAGTGCCAGAAAGCTTTCTGATGTAATATACATGCTGCCGCTGTTGGTATACCAGTCGGCCAGTTCCCGATGGTGCCCGACAAAACCAATCGTCAAATAGCCTTCGGGCGTAAAGTTGGACGGCTCGGTAAAGATAGCCTTGTGAACGGCGGTCAGGGCCGCGCGAACCTGCCCTTCAGACATTTTTTCAGGCAGGGCCTTGCGCCATGCCAGCAAGGCCAGCGGCTGGAAGGCCGCCGTGCGATAGGTCAGTGAGCGGCCAATCGGCGGATAGGTGCCGGTAGGCGAGATGAAACGTTCCAGATGCTCACTGTGACGCTGCATCCGCTTAAGCCATTTTGGCAGTTCGACCTCAGGCTTGAGGTTGTTGAACCATGGTTTTACCTTGACCAGAACCTCGAGGATTTCAACAATCATCGGATAGATGACGTACGAGTTGTAATAGTCAAAGTGAAATTTCGGGCCGTCGGCGATCCAGCCGTCACCGACATACCATTCTTCCAATGTCCTGAAGGTCAGTTCGACCCGCATGGGGTCCCACTGTTCGCCAATCAGCAACAGGAAGGCCTCGTTCATGGCGGCGAATAACAGCCAGTTGGTATAGGGGGGCGGCACGCGGCGCAATTGTTTGATTTCGGTAACAATTCGCGCCTTGGTGGTCGCATCCAGCGGCTCCCAGAGTTGCTTGGGGGCACGCATCAGGGCATTGGTGAAATAGGCGGAATCGACCAGTGCCTGACCATGTGTGCGCCAGACCAGATAGTCCGGGCTTTTGGGATCGACCGAGTGGGCGAAGGCTTGCAAGGCGTCCTGTGTCAGCTTGCGGCGCACCTGACCTTCGGGACTATTGTCTTCGGGCAGGGTCAGCCAGGGGGCAACGCCGGCAATCAGGCGGGCAAAGGCTTCCATATAGGCGACATCGGAATCGCGTCCGTCCGAGACGGTGCCCACCTCAATCCGGAAGGATTTTTTAAGCGCACCTTTTGCCATGTTCGACAGCACCGGGTCGGCTATTTTTTGCAGCAGACCGGCCGTATAGGCGCGATCGTTCAGCGCGGCCTTTTTGGGGCTGGCCGCCGAAGCGCTGCCTGCCCCCGCCACCGCCGCGCCGGTCAGGGTGGTCATGAGAAAATTACGTCTGTCCATT
>JBCEBX010000131.1:5966-6319 GCA_039206455.1 Asticcacaulis sp. | reverse complement strand
TCCTTACCCGGCTTGAGGTTGAGATCAGAGATGGCCGTGGCAGCCAGCAAAAACGCGCCAACGCCATAATATTGCGTATCCTCATAAGAGACGCTTTCGGGGCGATCGGATACCGGCTGCACCCAGCCCAGCTTACCGTTCGGGTGGATGGCGCGAACAAGTGCGGTCCAGCCTTTACGCACGACAGGCTCATATTCTTTTGAGTCCAGAAGACCCGCCTTGATGCCCCAGGCAAAGCCGTAGGTGAAAAAGCCGGTGCCGCTGGTTTCCGGAAGCGATCGGGTAGGGTCAGACAGGAGTGACGGCGACCAGTAACCATCCGGCTTCTGAATATCCTTGAGCTTGACGGCCAT
>JBCEBX010000131.1:0-5956 GCA_039206455.1 Asticcacaulis sp. | reverse complement strand
CTCTTTGAAAATTGTTTCCATCTGGAGGCGCACCGGATCACCTTCGGGCAGAAGCGGGATCATACGCGCCAGACCGGCAAACACCCAGCCATCGCCGCGGCTCCAGAACACCTTTTCACCGTTAGGGCCGCGCTGTCCCATAAAGCGGGAGTCGCGATAATAGAGATGCTCTTCGGTGTCATAAAGATATTCGGTGGTCGCCAGAAATTCTTTCTTGGCATATTCGGCATATTTCGGATCGCCGGTAACCCTGGACAGTTCAAGCCAGGTTGGCGGTGCCATGAACAGGGCGTCTGCCCAGCACCAGCGTTGCTGGCAGTCCACACCACGCGGGTCGGTATATTCGCGGTGCTTCAGGCCAACTTCGGGCGGGAATTCAAGGATCGTGTCGAAGCGCTTTTTCAGTGGCGCAATGGCTTCTGGCCCGGCCCCGTTCTGAGAGGCCCACAGATAGGATTGTCCAATGACATGGTCATCAGCGAAATAGAAAGTTGGCCCCAATTGCCATTTATTGGCAATGCCACGATGCAGAATGGTCTGCTTGTAGATCGGATTAGGTGAATGCTCCGCCATTTCGATCAGGCCGACGAACAGGGCACCCTGTACCCAACCGGCTTTGTGCGGGGTATCGCTTGACGCTTTTTCCGGAATGGAACCGCCCGCCAGACTGCCCAACTGATAGGCCGCTACTTTTTCAGCCAGTGCCATAACCTCGCCCGGACGGAAGGGGATGGCCTCCGTTTGTTGCGCGGCGGGTTTGGCCGGCGACCCGATGACGGTTTGCGGCAGTACCGCGCAGGTGAGGGCGATGATCGCCGCCGAGGTTAAAATCTGTCGTTTCATTAATTTCCTCCTGATGTTTTGTTGCTTCATAGCAAATGCCTGAGTGCACGCTCATCGTTGTGTTTTGTTAACATGTATCCTAGATTTTCACGCGAGGCCATGTCAATTATCTTACAATATGACAATGCATTGTATTTGAGGCGAAGCGGAAAATCGGTTGAATTCAACCAGGGCTTAAACTCATAAAACGTGTTTCCACATCCGCTTTTGCATGATTCAAAGCTCCCATGTGGACAGTAGCCTTGAATCGAACGGTCTCGTTTGGGGAGCCTCATTTATGAGCTTATGGTCTGGCGGGTGGAACCCTAACATGAAAAAGGAGGGGGTTCTCACTGTCTACTTGGGCGAAGTTCGTCTTCAGTCTCAGCGATCGCTTTCTTGTTTTTCTAGCCAGCGCTTATGGGCAGGATCCGGACGGATATGCGATGGCAAACAAAATAGACTTCCGATAAATGACCGTTAGGTCGTTCACTTGCATTCAAACGGCGATAGGCGGCCTAACCTAGAGTTTAACAATGCGAGCAACTTGAATGACGCATTTAAAAACCATCAAGGGCTATTATGGCTTTTTAGGTCAGGTCGAGTTCTGTGACCGTGCCGCTCGTCTCCGGTTCTATCCGTTTTCGTTTGATTTCGAAGCCACGGAACCGGTTTTGGAGGTGCGCATTGACGAGCCGAAATTCGCCGAAGAAATACTTAAGCCCATATTGTATGAGGAGGTTGAAGTTGAGTTCGCGTCCTCCGGAGTGGTGATAGAGGATGTTTGGCAAGGTGTATCGATTGAACTACATGGGAAGCGTCTAGCGGCTACATTTGAGCCATACAATGTTGGCGATTACATTGGCAAGGTCAAGGAACTCAGCAAGGCGCTCGACGAGGAAACGCAAGACTCACGTAAGGCGCACCTCAAGTTCGAGCGGTTAAAGGCTCTTCTAGCTGAATTGATGCGGAGAGCCGAAATCAAAGCGGACACTTCAGAAATGCATCGATCAAAACAACTCGCTGCCATCGAGGTGATAAAGCGCATTCAGGCCGAGCTTGAACTTGGTGACTGAAAGTCAGTCACCATGCCGTTGTTTCCCGGATACCTTAGCTAACGGCAAAAATGTCCGCTTACCAGCGCGCTTGTCGTTTGACCGGGCAATGTCCGCATTGGGCGCAGAGGGGCCTAGGAGACTTAAGACCCGGCATTGCGTGAGAAGCTGATTGGGTTGAAACTGCAAAGGGATGAATCGGCAAGAGATATAACGGAGTTTCAGCACAGCATATTAGCGGGCGCGTCTCAGATCATGAGGAAAAGATCACCCAATTGGGGCAACTGCTGTAGCAACATCTGGAAATCGGCACCACGCCACCTGCGGTTCTCTCTTTTGTACAGAAATGGCGCACCCGACAGGATTCGAACCTGTGACCTCTGCCTTCGGAGGGCAGCACTCTATCCAGCTGAGCTACGGGTGCGTAGGGCGCGCAGATAAACCGGCTCCGGCGCAATGGGGCGGAACCTATGCTAAAGCGCCCTCAGGCTCAATGAGAAAATAAGGCCGCACACAAAAATCATGATTTGCCCGCTGGTTTGAGCGTTTATCCGGCGGGTGGCTGTGAATAAAACGGTCACCTAATGGTTAAATCCCTGTCATCAAACCCTCTTATGGCACGGCTTCGGGTATAGTTTTTGGAGCAAAGCCATGTCCGAGGGGAAGATCAATCGTCGCCGCGCACTACTGACGTTTGGGCTAGCGGGGCTGGCACCGGCGGTCGGGGGCGCAGGTATCGCGGGGATCGAAGGTGTGCATTTCGCACATGGGGTGGCGTCTGGCGATCCTTTGCACGACAGGCTGATCATCTGGACGCGCCTGAGCGGGGCTGACAGGGCTACGGAAGTTATCTGGCAGGTCGCCGAAGACGAAGAATTTGGCCGCATTGTGCAGACAGGTCGCTTCATTACCGATCAGAGCCGCGATTATACGGTTAAGGTCGATGTCGGCGGGCTGGTGGCAGGTCAGGTCTATTTCTATCGCTTTGAGAGCGCCGGACAAACATCACCCGTGGGGCAGGCAAAGACCCTGCCGGAAAATACGGATCGTCTGGTGCTGGCGGTGGCGTCCTGTTCGTTGCATCCCAATGGCTATTTCAATGCCTATCAGGCGATTGCCGAGCTTAAGGAGGTCGATGCGGTTGTTCACCTTGGGGACTATATTTATGAATACGGGGCGGGTTTAAACGACTATGGCATGGCCAATGGTCAGCTTTTGGGACGCATTCCAGAGCCGCCGCATGAAATCGTAAGTTTGCAGGATTATCGCCAGCGCCACGCGCAGTATAAGCGTGAGCCGGAGCTTCAGGCGGCGCATGGACGGGCGGCGTGGATATGTGTGTTTGATGATCACGAAATCTGCAACAATCCCTGGGTAGGCGGGGCGCAAAATCATAATCCTGAAAAGGGCGAAGGCGACTATTTCACCCGTAAGGCGGCGGCGCTCAAGGCCCATCGCGAGTGGATGCCCATCCGTGATGCGGAAGCGGGGCAGTTGTCAGAAACGATTTACCGCCGGTTCCGGTTTGGCAAGCTTGCTGAACTGTTTATGCTTGAGACACGTTTGGTGGCGCGTACTGAACAACTTGATTATCCTGACGATATTCCGTTTCAGGTAGGTGAGGATGATCAGAAAATTCCTGACTACGATGCGCTGCGGGTTTTGATTAATGCGCCGGAACGGGAACTTTTGGGCGAGGCACAGCGCCAGTGGCTGGATCAGGGCATTGAAGCCTCAGTTGCCCATGAGGTGACATGGCAGGTGTTGGGCAACCAGATTATTATGGCCCGTGTGGCGGGGCCTGATGTCAGGCGGATTTATGGGGAGCCGGCGGTGACAGGTCTCCTCAATCGCTTGCCGGCCAAGGCCCGCGCCGTGGTTGAGCCTATGGTGGAATTGTTCAGTCAGGAGCCGGCATTGCCGCTGAATCTGGATGCCTGGGACGGTTATCCGGCGGAGCGGGAACGGCTTTATGACATCCTAAAGCGGCATAGGGCGCGGACGGTGGTGTTGTCGGGTGACAGCCATAGCGCCTGGGCCAATCAGTTACATGATGCGGCGGGCACGCCTGTGGCGGTGGAGTTGGGCGTCACCGCGATCTCCAGCCCGACCGTGTGGTTTGATGCGCTGGTGCCGGGGTTTAATCTGGCGCAAACCCTGACGGATCAGAACGCTGAGGTTCTGGCGGCCAGTACGGCGCATAACGGCTTTGTCCGACTGACCCTGACGCCGCAAAAGGCTTTGGGGGAGTGGATGTCTGTGTCAGGCATAGGTTCCCGCGATTTCCGTCTGTTCACAGAACAGGCTTTTGAGGCGCAGGCCGAGGCCGACGGCATAGGGCCGTTAAAGGGCGTGTGATTATGGTCTCAGACCACTTGCGGGGTTTATAAATTCACGCTAAGAACATTTCATGAACTTTGAATGGATTCTTCTCATTGTCGGTGGTCTGTCTGTCCTGTTGGCGGGTGGTCTGGTCTTGCTGTTTCAGGAAAACCGACGTTTGCGCGAGCAAAACGACGGGTTGAATGAGCGTCTGCTGCGTGCGGTTTCCGAGCTGTCTCAGGTGCGGGAGCGGGCGCGGAATCTTGAGGACGCGCGGGCGGCCATGAGCGAGCATTTTCAGGCCGCGTCGCAGCAGGCCCTGACGCAATCGACCGATGCACTTTTGAAGCGGGCAGAGGAATCCTTCGTGGCGCGTGAGCGGCTGGCGCTGGAACGCATGACCCATACGCTGAAACCGGTGGCTGAAACGCTGGTGAAGGTGGAGACGCAGGTCAAACAGATGGAGGAAGATCGGCTTAAGGACACCAGTGGTCTCAGGCAGGAGATTACCCAGCTTTTGCAGGCTTCAAGTCAGACAAGGGACGTGACGCAGAAACTGGCCAATGCCTTGCGGCGCGGGGCAGGGGTGCAGGGGCGCTGGGGTGAGGAGACCCTGCGTAACGTCCTTGAGGCTGCGGGTCTGACGCAGTTTGATTTTACCGAGCAGATGAACCTTGAGACCGAGGCTGGACGGCGCAGGCCGGATGTGACGGTCAAGCTGCCTGGCGGGGTATTCGCCATTGATGCCAAGGTCAATCTGACGGCCTATCTTGAGGCGTCTGAGGCAACGGACGAGGTGTTACGCGAAGAGATGTTCCAGCGCCATGCACGGGCCTTACAGCAGCATGTACGCGACCTGTCGGCCAAGGCCTATTGGGATCAGTTTCGGGAACAGTCGCCTGATTTTGTTGCGATGTTTGTGCCGGGGGACGGCATATTGTCGGCTGCGTTAGAGCGTATGCCTGAGCTGATGAGCGAGGCCATGAACCGTAAGGTAATCATTGTCACGCCGACGACCCTGTTTGCCCTGTGCAAGGCCGTGGCCTATGGCTGGCGGGCGGAGGAGCAGATACATAATGCGCGTGAAGTCGCTGTGCTGGGGCGTGATCTGTATAACCGTCTGAGCACTATGGGCGGGCATGTGGCGGGACTGGGCAAGGGGTTGGCCAGCGCGGTCGATAAGTATAACAGCTTTGTTGGTTCGCTTGAATCTCAGGTGTTGACACAGGCGCGGAAGTTCGAGGATCTCAAGGTCGATCACGAGGGCAAGGATCTGCCGGAGATCGCGCCGATTGAGGCGCATCCGCGACCATTGAGCAAGCTTAAGGTTATTGAGGGTGACAAGGGCTGAATTTAAGCCTTTGAATCCATAGTAATCGTCAGGCTGAGGGTTGCGCCATCTTGACCGGAACCCTTGCGAACCTTATTTTCAGGCCATGGCTATACGTGAAATCATAACTGTTCCGAACCCGCTGTTGAAGCAAGTCTCCAAACCTGTCGAAGGCGGGGTGACGGATGAACTGCGCGCCCTGATGGATGACATGCTGGAAACCATGTACGACGCGCCAGGCATTGGTCTGGCGGCGATCCAGATCGGTGAACCGGTTCGGGTCATTGTCATGGATTTGCAGGAAAAGCCGGAAGGCGCACCTGAGGATGCCGAGGGCGAGAAAAAACCGCTATTCTTCGTTAACCCTGAGATTGTCTGGGCCTCGGAAGAGATGATCATGCATACCGAAGGCAGTGTCTCGATGCCT
>JBCEBX010000130.1:0-4775 GCA_039206455.1 Asticcacaulis sp. | reverse complement strand
GTGTGAACAGTCGGGACTTGATCATATGGCGAGGCATATCCATGTCGCGCTTGCGGCCTGTCTTGATGAATATGTCGAAGAAAAGCGCAGTGAACTGGAGCGCAGGCTGGAAGGCTTTGTCGAAAAGCGTCAGCAGCTTAATTAAGGCCGGATCAGGCCCAGCATAATGCCTTTGATTGAGGCGGTGACGCGGTTATTGACTTCCAGCTTCTCGAAGATATGCCGCATATGGGTGTTGACCGTATTGCGGCTGATCAGGAGCTGGTCGGCAATATCATCATCCGTAGCACCGGTCGCGACGCGGGTCAGAATCTCGATTTCTTTCACCGTCAGGGTAACGTTGAGACGGCCATTGGCTTTGGCGTTCAGGCGCTTATAGGCCATGTAAAACTGGTTGCAGTAGGCAAACAGAAGGTCGAGATTTTTGCAGCATTCGTCGGATCTGTGGGAAGTCGCCAGAGCGATGCCCGCAATTTGGGATTTCGGCCCATGCAGGGGAATACCGACGCCGTGATTTAAACCGGCATCCTCACCCATACGCATGAATTTGGTCTGCTGACCCGATATGCGCGCCGTACGTTCCACATCTGACCAGTAAAAGGGCAGGTCGTGGGTGGCGGCGGCTTTCAGGACAGGGTCGATTCTGTCGAAGCCCTTTTCGACATAATATCTTTGCCAGTCTTCGGGGTAATGATGCAGCAGGCCAATGCGATTCAGGTCTTCGGGGAGATCGGAATCGCGTGCCACCGAGAAAATCAGCCGGTCATAGCCGAAGCTCTGCATGCTGCCGGTGAGCAGGTCAAACAGGGCTTCGGATGAGCGGGCCTCTGTGGTTTTCAAAACAAAGGTTTCGAAAGAGGCTGCATTGGGGGTCGGGACAAGCATGAGCGCCGCATAATACTGTGATCGGGCGATATTAGCGGTTCAGATATTCTGGGCAATCGCTTTTCGCGTCTGTGTAGCATTATAGGCGAGGGTGGGTTCACGGCTGGATGAATTCGTCGCCTTTTCCGCTTGCCTTCTGGCGCTCGAGCAGGTCGTGATCAGCTTTGGTGACAAAGCCGTCCTTGTCGACGTCATGGCGGTTGAACATATTATGGCCTGAGGCCTGATATTCGTCGAAGGTCATCTCGCCGTTCTTGTCCTTGTCGAGAACCTTGAAGCGGACATGGGCCTGCGGCATCTGGCGGTCGTAAAGTTCCTGCTTCTTGGCCGGATTATCATTATAATATTCCAGTTCCTTGTTCAGCCGGTCTTCGTATTCCTTGACATATTCGGCCTCGTTCAGCGTGCCATTGCCATCAAGGTCGCCGGTCAGGAAGCGTACCTTGCGGAGGGCATCAAATTCCTCAAGCGAGACCTTGCCGTCGCCGTTCAGGTCATATTCGGTGATAAAGTCCGTGTTGGCGTGCGGCGCGGCGTGCGCAGCGGCGGCCCCGAGGATAAGGGCGGCATAGGCGATGAGGGCGGGTTTCATGGGGTTATTGAAGGGGTTCATTGCGGTAACACTTCGAGGGTGAGAGTGGCGGTATGGCTGTTCCACACGGTGGCGTCTTCGGGGGAGGGGCGGCGTACCCGCACCTGAAGCAGGTACAGACCGGCGTCTTTGGGGGTGAAGGTCACTTCGCCCTTAGCATTGGTCGGCAGGTCATATTCGGCGGCTTTGGTCGGGGCGTAGGCCTGGGCGTCCTGAATGACGGTCACGGACTGCCCTGAGACAGGCGCACCGTTCTCACGCACCTGAAGCGTGAAGGGTTCGCCTGCAACGGCATCATAGGGGGCGGTGACCGGCCACAGTTCAACGCCTGCGGTTTTGAAATCGGGTTTGGTCGGTTTGCCGGAGGTGACATAGACGTCCGCACGGGTCAGGCTTTGTACCTTTATCGGGGTTTCGCCTTCGGCAACAGGAGAACCGGGCACAAGGAAACGGACTTCGCCGTCTTTAAGAGCGGCATTGGCAATGCGGCCCTTACGCACGCCGGAACTGATCAGGTAGGTGCCCTGACCGTTTACGGGTGCTTCGAGATAAAGCGCGTCTTTCAGGGTAGCGGCGGGGGTCAGTTTAGTGGCCTGACCGTCCGGTGCGATAATCTGATAGCCGTCGGAGATCTGGGCCACATCAGGACGCAGGTCGCCTTCGGCAAAGGCCGCTTCGACGGTGACGTGTTTGCGGCTTTCGGGCGGATGGAAACTGTTGGGTTTCAGGTAGGGAGAATGGGCCAGTACCGGTGTGGCCGCGAGGCCTATAATAGCCAGCGAGAGCAGACGTTTGCGTAGGGAAAACATGGGCGTTTAAGACCCCTTTGGGTAAGCGTGTGACAGGAATGCCACCCACTCATAATGAGAATCATTATTATTTGCAAGTGGCTTGACAGGGTGTGCGGCGGGGCGTAGTGCCGAGCCAATGAGAATTATTCTCAAAAAGAATCGCAGGCTGTGTTTGTGTCTGTTCGTTTTCGGAGACTGAAAAAATGACCCTATCCACCCGTACTTATCTGAGCGCGACCACGGCGGTTGCGATGGTCTTTGGCCTGATGGCCGCGCCCGCTATGGCGCAGGACGACGGGGCTGCGGCCACGCAATTGTCATTGGGCAAGATTGTTGTATCCGCCGGTCAGGAAAAGGTGGCCATCGATACACCGCAATCGGTCACGGTGCTCGATCAGGACGATATTGATAATGCGCAGGCGGGCACCATCGGTGATCTTCTGGAGGGGATTGCCGGTGTTGATGCGGCGGGGGGGGTGTCCTCGATCGGGCAGGGTCTGAACATTCGCGGCATGGGTACGGCCTTGTCGGAATCGGATAGCCGCGTGGTGTTTACCGTCGATGGCGTGACCAAGTTCTTTGAGGGCTACCGCATGGGGACCCTGTTTACCGAGCCTGAGCTTTACAAGCGCGTCGAGGTGCTGCGCGGGCCGTCATCGTCGACGGTTTATGGGTCTGGCGCTCTGGCCGGTGTCGTCAATTTCACCACCAAGGACGCGTCGGATTTTCTGCAAGACGGTCAGACCTATGGCACGCGTTTCAAGGTGGGTTACGACAGTAATGCCGATGGCAAGCTGGGGTCGTTGATCTTTGCGGCGCGTCCTCTGGAGAATCTGGATGTGCTGATTGCGGCCAATACCCGTTCGGGTGAGGACTATACGGACGGGAACGGTGATGTGGTGTCACCGTCCGAGGCGTCGGGGGATTCTGTTCTGGTGAAGACCCGCTACTATATTGGTGGTGACAAGGGCCACAGCCTGTGGGCTTCGGCGCAGAAATGGTCGAGCGATTCCTGGCAGATCTATGATCAGCAGGCGGCATTCACAGGCAGCATGGTGCGCCGTAAAACCGAAGATACCAATATTGTTCTGGGGTATGACAACCACTTTGAGGGCAATGACTGGCTGGATGTAAAGGCGCAACTGGCCTTTGATGAATCCGCTGTCATTCAGCGTGACAACACCTTCTCGCCCACCGCATTGGGCTATAGCTCGGAATATACCTACAAGACGGTTCAGGCCCGCGTCGAGAACGTTTCAAAATTCCAGACCGGCCCGTTAGAGCATTATCTGACGGTCGGTTTTCAGGCCTATGATCAGGAACGCCGTAATCCGCGCTACAACCTGACGGGCGGTGTGACCAACGGGGCGACAACGCATCCCGAAGGCGACATGACGCGCTACAGCCTCTATGTGCAGGATGAAATCCTGATCGGGGAAAGGCTGACCATCATTCCGGGTCTTCGGTTTGATAAATCGACGCTGAAGCCGGGGGCGGGCACCTTTGTCGTCGGTAGCACCGGTACGCCGCCTGAGGTCGATACAGACGCCTTCTCGCCGAAGATCGCAGCGATTTACAATATCAACGACAACTTCAATATCTTCGCGTCCTTATCGCATACGGAACGTGCGCCTATTCTGGATGAAGTCTATACGCGTGGCGCCAACACACCGATCAGTATTAATCTGGAGCCGGAAGAATCCGAAAACAAGGAAATCGGCGGTTCGTTTACGACCCGTAGTCTGTGGGCGCAGGGTGATCGCCTGAACCTTAAGGTGACGGTGTTCCGTAACGATATCAAAAACCTGATCACCCGTGTGGGTCTGACGGATTTCACCTATTCCAATGTCGGTGAAGCCCGTTACGAAGGGGGTGAGCTTGAGGCCGAATATGCGGCACAACGTTTCTTTGCCCGCGCCGCCTATTCGACGGTCAACGGCTATAACAAGGTCACAAATATTCCATTCAACACCATACCGGCAGAGCAGATCAATCTGACGGCAGGCTATGTCATTCCGTCTTGGTATATGGTGCTGGGCTGGAAGGGTGAGTTTGCCGATCATCAGAATAATTATAATGCCACCAGCGGCGCAGTAACATCGACGACCGATTCCTATGGAGTGCATGGACTGTTTGCCACATGGCGTCCGCAGGCAGGCTCGCTTTCTGGGCTTGAGGTGCGTGTCGCGGTTGACAATATCGCGGACAAATACTTCCAGCGTCATCTGTCGTACCTGCCTGCCGAAGGGCGGACAGTGCGGGTCAGCCTCGGAAAATCCTTCTGAGTGTCATGAGAACCGGTATCCGGCATAAGCTGCTGGGGGCAGGGGCTTCTGTTCTTCTGAACGGAGGTGCCCTGCTGGCGGCGGCGCACGTTTTCAGTGTGCAGACTCCGGTCATGGAGCCGGACATGCTTATGGAAGTCAGCCTTGAGCCTTACTTCCTCAGCCAGACGGTTGCGCGTGAAAGCGAAGGCCGGGGATCGCGAACTGGCGCCGGTCGAGACG
>JBCEBX010000129.1:0-4789 GCA_039206455.1 Asticcacaulis sp. | reverse complement strand
CCTTCGGCCAGTGCATCCTCGGCAATGATCCAGTCGGCCTGCCAGTCAGAAGGGGAGAGGAAACCCGTTTCGAACCATGCCGGTTGGGCGCTGGCGGTGCGGCCTTTGGCGTCGGTGACCTCCACTGACCACCAGACGCGCTGACCGGTGACAAGGGGCTTTCCGGCATAGAGGATATCAAAACTCTGGTCGCCTGTTATGACGCCGGAATCCCAGAGATCGGCGGCAGATGTGTCAGGTGTGGAAGCGGCGCGGATGCGGTAGCTTACTTGTTTCAGGCCGCGGTCTGAGCCGGTCAGACGCCATGACAGGCGCGGCTGGCGTACATCGGTGCCCAGCAGGTCAACCGTATGTTCAGCGCGTAAATCCGTGACCCCAAACCCCGTTTTCGATTGTGCGCTGGCCGGTGCGGTTGCGGCCCCGATACCGGCGGCTATTCCGGTGGCGGCAAGGAAATGGCGGCGGTTGAAGCCCGTAGCGGATATGGCGTTGGTCATGGCGTTTCTCTCATTATGATTTTCATCATAATACGTCATACATATTCTGAGGCAAGAGAAAAGGCGCGGGAGGATAAGCCTGCCCGCGCCCTTTGTTTTAGGCGTACGAAATGAAGAAAGAAACCCCCTCTGTCCGGCAAGGCCGGACCTCTCCCCCAACAAGTTGGGGGAGTATGGGGATAGGGGATTAGTGGCCGCCACCGCCACCGGCCAGCATATTGCCGATGCCGATAATGACGGTTGCCGCGAGAAGCGAGGCGATACCGGCCCAGACGGTGAGTTGCGTCTTTGAGGAGGTGCCTTTCCATTCCTTGAGGAAGAAGCCCCAAAGGGTCGAGAACAGGATGATCGAGGCCATGTGCAGCGTCCAGCTTGAGAAGCCGTAAGCGCCCATCTGGCTTTCGCCCATGGTGTAGAAGAAGAACTGGAAGTACCACAGGGTACCGGCGAGGGCCGCCAGGAAATAGTTGAGCGCCAGAGGGGCTTTTTTGCCTTCGCTGCCCTTGACTTCACCCACCCATTCGCGGGCGGATTTGTTCTTTATAATCAAATAGGCGCACCAGATCAGATTGGTCGTCAGGCCGCCTAACAGGACGACGCAAAGTACCGGCAGGCCGACCCACAGAACGCCTGTGCCCGCCGCCGCGGAGGCTTCGCGGATTGGCGCACCGGCTTCAAGGCCAAAGGCAAAACAGGACGACATGACGCCTGAGAAAATGGCGATGGCGACGCCTTTTTTCAGGTTGAACTCACCGCGTCCGGCGACGTCCTGAGAGTTCCCATCCTGACGGAATTCTTTTTCTTTCTGGTTGCCAGCCATGGCGACAATGGCAATGCCCAGAAGCACAAAGACAATACCGGCCATGACGACCTGACCGCTGGTGGTGGCCAGAATGCCACCTAATGTGCCGTTAAAAATAGGGCCGCCTAAGGTGCCGATAACGGTTGTCAGGCCCATGATCAGGGCCATGCCGAGGCTTAGGCCGAGATAGCGCATGGTCAGGCCGAAGGTCAGGCCGCCAAAGCCCCACAGCAGGCCCCAGAAGAAGCACCAGAACAGGGTGTTTGAGCTTTGGGCCGATAAAACCCCAAGCAAATCATTGGTTTGGATCGAGGCAAACAACCACGGGGCCAGCAGCCATGAGAAGATACCGCCGGTCAGCCAGAAGATTTCCCACGACCAGAAACGGATGCGTTTATAGGGCACATAGAAGCTGGCGGAGGCGAGACCGCCCAGCCAGTGAAAGAAGACGCCGATAAGGGGATTGGGGGTCATTTCCTAGATCCTGTAGATACGTAAGGCATTGGCGGCGAACAGATTATCGCGCTCAGTCTCGCTGAGGTCGGAGGTCAGTTCATCGAAAACGGCCAGTTGGTTTTTATAGTTGGCAAACAGTTTGTCGGTCGGGAAGTCAGAGGCGAACATTGCCCGATCCGTTCCGAAAATTTCTATGGTTTTCAGCACGATGTCGCGCGTGCTGTCGATTGACCAGTTGCGGTCGCCAAAGCCAAGGCCCGATATTTTAACCGAGACATGCGGCAGGGCGGCAAGCTGTCTCATGCCCTGTTCCCAGAAGCCGATACCGCCCGGTGAGCGGTCAACGGGCATGCCGAGATGGTTGATGATGACGGGGATATCCGGATGCTTCGCGGCCAGTGCTGCGGCGTCGGTCATCTGGTTGGGGTAGAGTTGCAGGTCGAAGGACAGGTTATGTTTGCCGAGCAGGGCATAACCCGCATGAAAGGCGTCGTCTTTGAGCAGGTCACGCGGCGTATAGGTCAGGTTGGCGTCGGGGTGCCAGTTGAGAATCTGACGGATGCCGCGCACGTTTTTGTGCGCCACATGCTGCGCCAGAAGCGCCTCGGCACCGGCTTCGTTGAGGGCGGTAAAGGCTACGATGGCCGATGGCAGGCCTTCGGCATCCGCCTTTTTTTGCAGCCATTCGGTCTCCAGAAGCGCCTGATCGGCGCGGGCACCGGCATCAATATGCACCGCCCCTTCGACAGTGATTCCGGCAAGGTCAGACAGATAGTCAGCCACCCCGTAATTATGGGCAATGACCGAGACATTGCCATTGGGGCCGGTATCGGAAAAGGGCGGGGATAACCAGTCATAACGGAGGTGGGACAGGTCCCAGAAGTGAACATGGGCGTCAACGAAACGCTTTATGGCCATGGTGCGCTTTCCTGTGTGTGCCTGTAGCCCTTAAAGGGCCTGTGTCTCATTATATCGGTCATATGTTTACTATATGAGACAAGCTGTCAACGCATCTGTCCCCGTAGCGGGCGGTTTTGCCGAAAAATCGGTGTGGGTGAGTGCGAAAAAGGGGCGAAAAACGACGATTTCGGCGTCATTTTTGCGGGTGAAGCGGGGCGCGGGGATAGGTCTTAAGCCATAGACGTTTGGGGAGGCCTTTATCCGCTATTTGAAGGTTTGAGATGTGTGAGGGGTTGCGTTTGTCTGGTCAATAGGTAATACATATTATGATATAGGGAGAGTCCATGCAAGCGACGCAATCAACACCAGTCGGCGTGAACATGTTCGGCCTGAGAGGGCAGCATGTAGTGATTACCGGTGCGACCAGCGGGCTTGGGCTGGCGACGGCGCGGTGCTGTCTTGCGGTTGGCGCGAAGGTGACGATTACGGGGACATCTCAGGCGAAGATTGACGCGGCGATTGAGGGGTTGCGCGGGGATAAGTGTGCTGATGTTGCGGGGATGGTTTTTGATGTGACGGACTTTGAGCGCGCCGAAGGGTTTGCGGCCGAGGTTGAGCGGTTACATGGGCCGGTGTCGGTGCTGATCAATAATGCCGGACGGACAATCAAAAAGCCGATACGTGAGATGACGGTCTCTGAGTTTCAGGCGGTCAACGATATTCATGTCACGGGAGCCTATGCCCTGACGCGGGCCTTTGTTGATCAGCTGGCAAAGACGCACGGCTCGG
Organism: Asticcacaulis sp.; assembly: GCA_039206455.1. Taxonomy (GTDB): domain Bacteria; phylum Pseudomonadota; class Alphaproteobacteria; order Caulobacterales; family Caulobacteraceae; genus Asticcacaulis. The sequence continues at coordinate 1,345 of JBCEBX010000129.1, read as the reverse complement.
TGCTGTTTGTCGCGTCGATGGCGTCATTTTTAGGGGTACCGGACGTCATCGGCTATACGGCGGCGAAGTCGGCCCTGACGGGTATGGTGCGCGGTCTGGCCGGTGAGCTGGCGCCAGAGGGGATTCGGGTCAATGCGGTGGCCCCCGGCTGGATTGATACGCCTTTGTTCCAGAGCGCGACGGCGAAAGATCCGGCGCGAGTCGCGAAGATCAATAGCCGTATCCCGATGAAGCGGTTTGGAACGCCCGAAGATATTGGCTGGGCCATGGTTTATCTGGCGTCTCCGGCAGCAGGTTATGTCACCGGTCAGGTATTGGCGGTGGATGGGGGTGCGGTCAGCGGATTTTAGAGACAGTTGAAAAGGGTCGTTTTCTGGCCTGCAAAGCCGCATCTTCTGCGCTTCCGATGCTCACGTACTCAAGTACGCTGCGCTTCGGTTCTCGAAGACACGCCTTTTCGCCTCAGACTCCAACCTTTTGCAATCGCCTCTCTTGGGGTCTCGCCCCCTCCGTCAGCGACTTCGCGCTGACACCTCCCCCGTAAACAGGGGAGGATGTTGTAGGAGAATGTGATGCGGTTTTTGATGGTGTTTCTGGTCGGGCTGTGGGCGACTGTGGCTGTGGCGCAGCCCATTGATCGCCCCATAGATCGTAAGGCCCTGGTCAGCCGTCATAATCCGCATCTGAGCGCCGTTAATGCGCATGCGCCTTTGATGCTTGGTAATGGCGAACTGGGGTTCACGGCGGATATTACCGGTCTTCAGACCTTTCCTGAGGCCTATTCGCATCTGTCGCCGTTAATGGTCATGGCGCAATGGGGCTGGCACAGTTTCCCCAATCCGCAAGGGTTTGTTGAGGCTGACGGGCAGGAAAAGGTGCCGGTGCATGGCCGTGAGCCGCAGGCCTATGATTATTTCAAAAGTTTTGATGAGATGACGGCGCGTCCGGCTTTGGGCTGGTTGCGGGATAATCCGCACCGGTTTGCGCTGGGGCGGGTCGGGCTGGTGCTGATCAAAGCCGATGGCCAGCGAGCGGTGTTATCCGATCTGACAGGTACGGATCAGGTGCTTGATATGTGGTCGGGGACTCTGACCAGCCGGTTTATGTTTGAGGGTCAGCCGGTGACGGTCGAGACGCGGGTGGCGGCGGATAAGGATGTCGTGCTGGTGCGCATTGTCTCGCCTTTGGTAGCGGCGGGACGTATCGGAGCAGAGGTGCGTTATAGCGGTGTGGCGAAAAGCTTAAGTCCCGATCCGCAGGACTGGGATAATCCTGAGGCGCACAAAACCGGGGTCGTGGCGCGTGACGGGCGGCAATGGGTGCTGAAGCGGACGCTGGATGAGAC
>JBCEBX010000128.1:0-4833 GCA_039206455.1 Asticcacaulis sp. | reverse complement strand
GGCTCGAACGGCAAGGTTCAGGAAATCGAATCTGTCTCCACAGGCTCTCTGGGCCTTGATATGGCGCTGGGTATCGGCGGCCTGCCCAAGGGCCGCGTCATCGAAATCTATGGTCCGGAATCGTCTGGCAAGACGACTCTCGCCCTGCATACCGTTGCGGAAATCCAGAAGCTGGGCGGCACCGCCGCCTTCGTCGACGCCGAGCACGCGCTTGATCCGACCTATGCCCACAAGCTGGGCGTCAATCTCGATAATCTGCTGGTGTCTCAGCCTGACAACGGGGAGCAGGCGCTGGAGATCACCGATACGCTGGTGCGGTCGGGCGCGGTGGATATCGTCGTGGTCGATTCGGTGGCGGCGCTGACGCCGCGTGCGGAAATCGAAGGTGATATGGGCGACAGCCTGCCCGGTCTTCAGGCGCGTCTGATGTCTCAGGCGCTACGCAAACTCACTGGCTCGATTTCCAAGTCAAAATGTATTGTCATTTTCATCAACCAGATCCGTATGAAGATCGGTGTGATGTATGGGTCGCCTGAAACGACGACCGGTGGTAATGCGCTGAAGTTCTACGCTTCGGTACGTCTGGATATTCGCCGTACCGGTGCCATCAAGGTGCGTGACGAGGTGATGGGCAACAGCACCCGCGTCAAGGTTGTCAAGAACAAGGTAGCGCCGCCGTTCCGTGAGGTCGAGTTCGATATTCTCTATGGCGAAGGTATTTCCAAGCTTGGGGAAATCATCGATCTTGGGGTCAAGGGCGGTATTATTGAGAAATCCGGTTCCTGGTATTCCTATAATTCGACCCGTATCGGGCAGGGACGGGAAAATGCCCGTGAGTTCCTTAAAGCCAATCCGGAAATGACGGCGGAGATTGAAAACGCGGTCCGTTCCAAGTCGGGTGTGCTTTCGGAGGAATTGCTCGGGACGCCTGAGGTTGATGGCGATGGCGACGAATAAGTCGTTTTGAACACAGTAAGGCGTTTTTCCCATGATGGAAAAGCGCCTTATTTGTAAAAAATATCCGCTCTGCATCAAAGGTCTTTGCGATTGCTCTCAGGCCCCTTTATATACGGCTGAATCTGTCAGTTGCGCCTTGTGGCAAACGCGTTGAGCCCTCCGGAGTCCCATGCCTTCCTTAAACGATATCCGTAAGACTTTTCTGGACTACTTTGCTGCCAATGGCCACGAAGTCGTTTCGTCATCCTCGCTGGTGCCGCAGAATGATCCGACACTCATGTTCACCAATGCGGGCATGGTGCCGTTCAAGAATGTCTTTACCGGTGCAGAGACGCGTCCCTACAAGCGGGCGACGACGGCGCAGAAGGTTGTGCGGGCAGGTGGCAAGCATAACGATCTGGATAATGTCGGCTATACGGCACGTCACCACACCTTCTTTGAAATGCTCGGCAACTTCTCGTTCGGGGATTATTTCAAGGCGGAGGCGATTGAGCATGCCTGGAAGCTGGTTACGAAGGAATATGGACTTAATCCTGACCGGTTGATGGCGACGGTCTATGTGGATGATGACGAAGCGTTTGCGCTTTGGAAGAAGATTGCCGGCCTGCCGGAGTCGCGGATTGCGCGGATCGCGGGATCTGACAATTTCTGGAGTATGGGCGATACCGGCCCCTGCGGACCGTGTACGGAAATCTTCTATGATCATGGCGATCATATCTGGGGTGGCCCTCCGGGAACACCGGAAGAGGATGGTGACCGGTTTGTCGAAATCTGGAACCTCGTGTTCATGCAGTATGATCAGCAGGAAGACGGGACACGCCTGAATCTGCCGAAGCCGTCGATTGATACGGGCATGGGCCTTGAGCGCGTGGCAGCGGTCATGCAGGGGGTACATAACAACTATGATGTTGATCTGTTCCGTAACCTGATTTCTGCCAGTGTATCTGAAACGGGTGTGGCCGCTGAGGGTGATGCCTTGCCGTCGCACCGTGTTATTGCTGATCACTTGCGTTCCACAAGTTTCCTTGTTGCCGATGGGGTGACGCCATCGAATGAAGGTCGCGGCTATGTGCTGCGCCGGATCATGCGTCGGGCCATGCGTCATGCCTATCTGCTGGGGGCCGAGACTCCGCTGTTGCCGCGTCTGGCACCGGTGCTGGTGCGCGAAATGGGCGATCATTACGGTGAACTCAAGCGTGCGGAAGCGACGATTGTCGAAACCCTGCGTCAGGAAGAAGAGCGTTTCCGCCGCACCCTGGGGCGCGGGATGAACCTGTTGGATGATGCGACGCGCAACCTTTCCGAAGGTGGTATGCTGGCGGGCGAGACGGCGTTCAAGCTTTATGACACCTATGGTTTCCCGCTTGATCTGACGCAGGATGCGGTTCGGGCCAAGGGGTTGACCGTGGATGTCGATGGTTTTGAAACCGCCATGGAAGCACAGCGTAATCGCGCACGCGCCAACTGGACCGGTTCCGGTGAAAAGTTTGTGGCGACGGAATGGTTTGGTCTGCGTGATCAGGTCGGCGCGACGGAATTTGTCGGCTATGAGCATCTGGGGGCGCAGGCCCATGCCCGTGTTATTGTGCGTGATGGCGAAAGCGTTTCCGAAGGTCTGGTGGGCGAGGCTTTGCAGGTCGTGTTTGATCGCACCCCCTTCTATGCCGAGGGCGGCGGGCAAGCCGGTGATACGGGCCGCCTAAGCTGGCAGGGTGGCGAAGGCCGGATTGTGGATACGCAGAAACAGGCCGGTGACCTGTATGTGCACCATGTGGAAATCACGGATGGCATTCTGGCGGTAGGTGATCTGGTGCATCTTGAGGTCGATGGTGACAAGCGCACGACCACGCGCTCCAATCACTCGGCGGCGCACCTGCTGCATGCCGCTTTGAAACGGGTACTGGGCCCGCATGTGGCGCAGAAGGGGCAACTGGTTGATGCCGAGCGTATGCGTTTTGACTTTAGTCATGGCGCACCCTTGTCTCCGGAAGAGGTCGAGCGTCTGGAGGCTGAGGTCAATGCGGTCATTTTGCAAAATGAGGCGGCGCGGACCGAGTTGATGGCCCCTGAGGCGGCGATTGAAGCCGGTGCGGTGGCGTTGTTTGGTGAGAAGTATGGCGAGGAAGTGCGTGTTCTGACGCTTGGGCATGCGCTTGAGGGTGAGGGCCGGTTCTCGGTGGAGTTGTGTGGCGGGACGCATGTCGCCCGCACCGGTGATATTGCGCTGTTTAAGATCGTCTCGGAAAGTGGCATTGCAGCGGGTGTGCGCCGGATTGAAGCCCTGACCGGGGAGGCGGCGCGTCAGTATTTGCTGGAACAGGCCGGTGTGGCACGGGCTCTGGCGGATCAGTTCAAGGTGCCGGTGGCGCAGGTTGGCGCGCGGGTTGAGGCGCTGGTCAATGAGCGCAAGCGTCTGGAGAAGGAACTGGCGGAAGCCAAGCGAGCGCTGGCGGTGGGCGGCGGTGGGGCCGCTTCCGGCCCTGAAGAGATCAATGGCGTTAAGCTGATTGCGCGTGTGCTTGAGGGCGTAGGGGGTAAGGATCTTCGGCCTCTGGCGGAGGATTTCAAGAAGCAGATCGGGTCTGGTATTGTCGCACTTGTGGGTGTGATTGAAGGTAAGGCGGCGGTGACGGTGGCGATTACGCCTGATCTGGTGGGGCGGTTTAATGCGGCGGAACTGGCTAAGGCCGCGGTGATTGCCCTTGGGGGGCAGGGGGCGGGCGGCAAGCCTGACTTTGCGCAAGGCGGTGCGCCGGATGCGTCAAAGGCTGAGGCCGGACTTGAGGCTATAAGGGCCGCTTTGGTTTAAAAGGAGATGATATGGGCCGGTTACATAACAAGGTAGCGTTAGTCACCGGCGGGGCGCAGGGTATTGGTGAGGCCATAGTCAGGTCTTTTGCCAATGAAGGCGCCCGGGTTATCATCACCGATATTGATCCGGAGGACGGGGAGGCTCTGGCGGCGGATATTGGCGCGGCTGCGGTTTACCGTCATCTGGATGTGTCCGAAGAGACTCAATGGGCAAAGACGCTGGATGATGTCGTGGCGGAGTTCGGCCGTTTGGATATTCTGGTCAATAATGCCGGCATCACGGGGCGCGGCAATGGGGTGCCGAATGATCCCGAACATACCTCGCTTGAGGATTGGCGACGGGTCATGCGGGTTAATCTCGACGGGGTGTTTCTAGGCTGTAAGCACGCCATTCGGGTGATGAAACCCAATGGCGGCTCCATAATCAATATGTCGTCACGATCGGGATTGGTAGGTATACCGCATCAGGCGGCCTATGCGGCATCCAAGGCAGCGGTGCGCAATCACACCAAGACAGTGGCGCTATATTGTGCCGAGCAAAAGCTGAATATCCGCTGTAATTCCATGCATCCGGCGGCAATCCTTACGCCAATGTGGGAAGCTATGCTCAAAGATGAGGCCGACAGGGAAGCGGTGGCAGCGGGTACGCCCTTGCACCGGTTCGGACGCCCTGATGAGGTGGCGGCTGTGGTTTTGTTACTGGCCTCGGATGAAGCGACCTTTATTACCGGTTCCGAGTTCAATATTGACGGCGGGGTTCTGGCGGGGACGGCGTCTTCGCCGAAATAGGCACAAGGCACCGTCCTGTGCCTGATCAGCGGAGCAACTGCCACAGGCTGAAGAGGCCAAAGCCTATGAATAGAACCGAGGCCGTGTAGCGTACCCATTTCATAGGAATGCGTGACAGAAGTTTGTCGCCAAACAGTACCGCAGGGACATTGGCGATCATCATGCCGATGGTGGTGCCGAGGATAACCGCAAACAGGGCGTCGTATTTAGCCCCGAGGAAAACCGTTGCAATCTGCGTCTTATCACCCATTTCGGCGAGGAAAAACGCCACAAGGG
>JBCEBX010000127.1:0-4851 GCA_039206455.1 Asticcacaulis sp. | reverse complement strand
CAAGTGACGCAGCTCATTGCCCGTCGCGTGCGTGAATGCGGCGTCTATTGCGAAATCCACCCGTTCACCAAGGCCGAAGAGGCGCTGAAGAACGTAGCGCCCAAGGCGGTTATCCTGTCGGGCAGCCCGCACAGCGTCGTTGATCAGGGACCAAAGATCGACAAGGCCCTGTTTGCGCTTGGTGTACCGGTATTTGGTATCTGCTACGGCGAACAGCTTATCTGCGACCTTCTGGGCGGTAAGGTCGAAAGCGGGCATGACCGCGAATTTGGCCGTGCGGAAATCAGCATCACCGCTGATACACCTTTGTTCAAAGGTCTGGCATCGGTTGGTCAGACCGAAACCGTCTGGATGAGCCACGGCGACCGTGTGACCTCGATCCCTGAAGGCTTCAAGGTTATTGCGACTTCGGAAGGGGCCCCTTTTGCGGCCATTGCCGACGAAGATCGTGGTTTCTACGCCGTTCAGTTCCACCCCGAAGTGGTGCACACGAAAAACGGCACGCAGATCATCAAAAACTTCCTGTTTGAGGTGGCGGGCCTGACCGGCGACTGGACGATGGCCGCGTTCCGTCAGGAAGCCATCGAGAAAATCCGCGCTCAGGTCGGCTCAGGCCGTGTGATCTGTGGCTTGTCGGGTGGCGTAGATTCATCGGTTGCGGCTGTTCTGATCCACGAAGCCATTGGCGAACAACTGACCTGTGTGTTTGTTGATACCGGCCTTCTGCGCAAGAACGAAGGCGAGCAGGTGGTTTCCCTGTTCCGCGACCACTATAATATCCCGTTGATCCATGTTCAGGCGCAGGACAAGTTTCTGGGGGCGCTTAAGGGCGAGTTTGACCCTGAAAAGAAACGCAAGACCATCGGCCGTTTGTTTATCGAAGTTTTTGACGAAGAGGCCGCGAAAATCGACGGTGCGGAGTTCCTCGCACAAGGGACGCTTTATCCGGACGTCGTTGAAAGTGTGTCGCCGCATGGCGGGCCTTCGACGGTCATCAAGAGCCATCACAATGTCGGCGGTCTGCCTGACTATATGAAGCTGAAGCTCGTTGAGCCTTTGCGTGAACTGTTCAAGGATGAAGTCCGCGCTCTGGGGCGTGAACTGGGTCTTGATGCCGCCTTTGTTGGTCGTCATCCGTTCCCTGGGCCGGGTCTTGCGATCCGTATCCCCGGCGAGGTAACGCCAGAGAAGGTCAAAACCCTTCAGGACGCCGATGCGATTTACCTTGAGGAAATCCGTAAGGCGGGTCTGTATGACGATATCTGGCAGGCTTTTGCCGTGCTTTTGCCGGTCAAGACCGTCGGCGTTATGGGCGATGCGCGCACCTATGAGGACGTTCTGGCGCTACGGGCCGTGACGTCATCCGATGGTATGACGGCGGACTTCTATGAGTTCCCGTGGGCGGTGCTTGGCCGCTGCGCCACACGGATCGTCAATGAGGTGAGGGGCGTCAACCGCGTCGTTTATGACGTGACCTCCAAGCCCCCCGGCACGATTGAGTGGGAATAGGCTAAAATTAAAAAATACCGCCAGCGCAATCTGACGGTATTTTTTTTTAGCTTATTTCCTTTGATAACACAGACGTTTTTTGACGTTGCGGCTCAGGCGTGCGATCTACGCAGCGTGAATAGGATCAAAAATAAATTTCAGTTTGTCATCAACCCGCCGGTATTTTTTGGCTCGGTCGGTATAATTGCCCTTTTTCTGGCTGTTGGCGCGCTTGCTTCTGAGCAGGCCGAGCTTGTGTTCTCAAGTCTGCACAGTCACATACTCGCCAATTTCGGATGGCTTTACCTGCTGGCGGTGGGGATTTTTCTACTGTCGGTCATCATCCTGTGCTTCAGCCGTTATGGTGATCTGAAGCTGGGGCCGGACGATTCCGAACCGGATTTTCGCTACGCCTCATGGATCGCCATGCTGTTTGCAGCCGGTATGGGCATCGGGCTGATGTATTTTGCCGTTGGCGAACCCTTAAGCCATTATATAGCGCCGCCGGACGCTGCGCCCATGACGCCCGCCGCCCAGCGCGAAGCGATGAGCGTCACCTTTTTTCACTGGGGTATCCACGCCTGGGCCATCTATGCGGTGGTGGGGTTATCGCTCGGCTATTTCGGCTATCGCTATAATCTGCCCCTGACTATCCGGTCGGGGCTTTATCCGATCTTCAAGCAGCGTATCAATGGCTGGATCGGGCATGTGGTTGATATATTTGCCGTTTGCGGGACTATTTTTGGTCTGGCGACCTCGCTGGGGTTCGGTGTTTTGCAAATCAATGCCGGTCTGGAATATCTGATTGGGATTCCTGTCAGCACCACCACTCAGGTTCTGCTGATTATCGGCATCAGCATCGTGGCGACCGGATCAGTGGTTTCGGGACTGAATAAGGGCGTGCGCATACTCAGTGAGGTCAATCTGCTTGTGGCGATCGGACTGATGCTGTTTGTGCTGCTGATTGGGCCAACGGTCGAGTTGATGCGGGATTTCGTTCAGAATATCGGGCTTTATCTCGATCAGTTTCTGCTTAGGACGTTTAACCTCTATGCCTATGAACCGCGCCCGTGGATTGATGCCTGGACGCTGTTTTACTGGGCCTGGTGGATATCCTGGTCGCCCTTTGTCGGCATGTTTATCGCACGCATTTCACGGGGCCGGACGGTGCGTGAATTTATTGTTGCCGTTCTGTTTATCCCTTCGGTCTTTACCTTCTTCTGGATGACCGTCTTCGGGAACACGGCCATGATCCTTGATCAGACGGTCGCGGCTGGGCAAATATCGGGCGCGGTGTCGGCAGATATATCTGTGGGGCTGTTCAAATTCTTTGAATACCTGCCTTTACCGGCGGTGACATCGACCGTGGCCATAATTCTTGTGGCCATTTTCTTTGTGACCTCCTCCGATTCCGGATCACTGGTGGTCGATACGATATCGTCAGGGGGCAGAACGGATACCACGACGGTGCAGCGCGTCTTCTGGTGCGCACTGGCCGGATTGGTGGCGATCATACTTCTGATGTCAGGTGGGCTTTCGGCGCTGCAGTCGGCGACCATTGCGTCCGCTTTGCCGTTTGTCGTGGTCATGCTGGTGCTTGTGTACGGCCTGTTTAAGGGGATGCGTGCGGATGTGGCGCAGCTTAAGGCGGCCAATAGCGGGGCATCGCGCGGGCAGGCCTATCCGGCGTCAGGTTTATCCTGGCAGCGTAGGCTGGCTCTGGCTCTGAAAACGCCGGATGAAGACGAGGTTGTAAGATTTATAAACAGCACCGTGTGCACCTCGCTTGAGGCGGTGGCGGCGGAACTTACCCTTAAGGATCGTCCGGCATCGGTCACTTGCGACAATGGCACCGTGACCCTGATTTCGGCAGCAGAGGGGATGCGCGATTTTGTGTATGGCGTGCAGCTGGCGTCACATAAGCTGCCCGCCTTTTCGGCGTCCGAAGCGACCAATATGGGCATGAGATACGAAGCCCGAACCTTCTTCTCAGACGGCAGTAGCGGATATGATGTGATGGGCATGTCGAGAGAGCAGATCATTACGGATGTTCTGGTGCAGTTTGAGCGCTATCTGGCGCTGGTTAGCTCGCATGAAACGACACTGGTTCTGGAGGCGCCTGAACACAGTCAGTAAGGCGGCTTCCCCGCTTGTCAGCCTTGATGCGGGCGCTTATATTACCTCCTGACGTGTGCTGCGTGCGTCAGGGCTTTTCCCCTAATACGGAGATTGGATAACCTTTTTCTGAGGGAATGCAGAGCCATGGCTTCTACCCATAAGCCCGCAAAGGGTCGTATTAATTCTACGCTACGTCGTTTTCTGGATAATGAAGCCTCAGGCGGACTTTTGCTGATGGGGGTTGCCTTTCTGGCGATTCTTACAGCCAATTCACCCTTTTCCGACACCTATTTTTCGACCCTGAAAGCCTATATCGGGCCAATGAGTCTGTTGCATTGGATCAATGATGCGCTGATGGCCATCTTTTTCCTGATGGTGGGGCTTGAGATCAAGCGCGAGATGACCGATGGTCAGCTATCAAGCTGGTCCAGACGCATATTGCCCGGCATGGCGGCGCTTGGCGGGATGGTTGTCCCCGCACTGATCTATGTGGCCTTTAATCATTCAGATGCCGCAGCGGTTCATGGCTGGGCCATTCCGTCGGCAACTGACATCGCTTTCGCCCTTGGGGTATTGTCCCTGCTGGGGCCACGGGTGCCAACCTCGCTGAAGATATTTCTGGCGGCTCTGGCGATCATTGATGATCTGGGGGCGGTGATTATCATTGCTCTGTTCTATACGTCCGGCATTTCTGTGCCAGATCTGCTGGGGGCAGGGGTGGTGGTTGCGGCTCTGTTTGCGCTCAACCGTTTCAAGGTTAATTCGCTGATACCTTACCTTTTACTGGGGGTGGTACTCTGGATTCTGGTCTATCGTTCCGGAGTGCATGCGACCATTGCCGGCGTGCTTCTGGCACTGACCATTCCGATTAAACGGACTCCCGGCACCCCTGAAGCCTTACCGGCGGTGTCTCCGCTGCATCGCCTTGAACATGCGCTGCATGTCCCTGTGGCGTTTCTGATTGTGCCTGTATTTGGTTTTGCCAATGCTGGCGTGTCTTTCACCGGCGTGTCGCCTGCGGTTTTACTTGAGCCATTATCACTGGGGGTAGCGGGCGGTTTGGTACTGGGTAAGCTGATCGGTGTATTTGGTGCGGTTGTGCTTATGGTGACGCTGAAATGGGCTGACCTTCCGATGGGCGCAAGCTGGGGGCAGGTGTTCGGTGTGTCGCTTTTGTGTGGCATTGGCTTCACCATGAGCCTGTTTATCGGTCTTCTGGCCTTTGATGATCCGATGCTTCAGGAT
>JBCEBX010000126.1:2480-4879 GCA_039206455.1 Asticcacaulis sp. | reverse complement strand
AAAAGAGCAAAATCCAGAGATCAAATCCCTGAATCTTGCCCTTCTGTATCAATCCGGCACACGGATTTTTTATAAATGAATTGGCATCCGTTGCGCTTAATGCGCGGTACGGCTGTCCTTTTCCTCAATAGCGGCCTGAGGCGGTATCACCGGCTCAACCCAATCCACAGCTTCCAGTTCTTCGGTCAGGGCGTGCTTAAGCACCTCTTCGACATGTTTCACCGGAATGATCTCAAGGCCTGCCTTCACATTATCCGGCAGATCGGTCAGATCCTTTTCATTCTCATGTGGGATCAGAACCGTTTTGATGCCGGAGCGCAGCGCCGCCAGCAGCTTTTCCTTCAAACCACCAATAGCCAGCACACGCCCACGCAGGGTGATCTCACCGGTCATGGCGATATCCTTACGCACCGGAATACCGGTCAGCACCGATACCATGGCCGTAACCATGGCCACACCGGCAGACGGGCCATCCTTGGGCGTTGCCCCTTCCGGCACGTGGACGTGCACGTCCGTGCGTTCAAAGACCGGCGGCAGGATGCCGAATTTCGGCGCCAGCGCCCGCACATAGGAATTGGCCGCTGAAACGGACTCCTTCATGACCTCTTTAAGGTTACCCGTGACCTTCATATTGCCCTTGCCGGGCATCTTGATGGCTTCAATGGTCAGGATATCGCCGCCGAACTCTGTCCAGGCCAGACCGGTGACAATACCCACCTGATCGACCTCGTCGGTTTCACCATAATGATACTTCTTCACGCCGGCATATTTCGCCAGACGTGCGTCATCGATGGTGATCGACTTGACCTTTTCCTTGGCCAGATCGCGAATGGTTTTACGCGCCAGATTTCCCAGTTCCCGCTCAAGCGAACGCACACCGGCTTCACGCGTATAGTAACGTATCAGATCGCGAATAGCCGCTTCCGGCACAATCCATTCCTGCTCGCTCAGGCCGTGATCCTTGGCCAGCACCGGCAGAATGTGGCGCTTGGCAATCTCGACCTTCTCATCTTCGGTGTAGCCCGAGATACGGATGATCTCCATGCGGTCCAGCAGCGGCTGGGGCATGTTGAGCGAATTGGCCGTCGTCACAAACATGATCTTCGACAGGTCGTAATCAACCTCAAGATAATGGTCGTTGAAGGTCGAATTCTGCGCCGGATCAAGCACCTCAAGCAGGGCCGAAGCCGGATCCCCGCGCCAGTCCGCGCCCATCTTGTCGATTTCATCCAGTAGGAAGAAGGCATTGGTCGATTTGACCTTCTTCATATTCTGAATGATCTTACCGGGCATCGAGCCGATATAGGTACGACGGTGCCCACGGATTTCCGATTCGTCACGCACCCCACCCAAGGAAATACGCACAAACTCACGGGCCGTTGCCTTGGCGATGGATTTACCGAGTGAGGTCTTACCGACCCCCGGAGGCCCCACCAGACACAGGATCGGCCCTTTGAGCGTGCCCATGCGCGCCTGTACCGCCAGATGCTCTAAGATACGTGCCTTGACCTTCTCAAGACCGTAGTGATCGGCATCAAGAATATCTTCGGCCTTATCCAACTGGATCGGCTTCGGCTTGGTGACACCCCAGGGAATAGTCAGCAGCCAGTCAAGATAGTTGCGCACCACGGTCGATTCCGCTGACATAGGCGACATGTTCCGAAGCTTATTCAGCTCTGACATGGCCTTGGCGCGGGCCTCTTTCGACAGCTTGGTCGCCTTGATCTTCTTTTCAAGCTCAAGGATTTCATCCTTGGTGTCGTCCTGTTCCCCAAGCTCACGCTGAATGGCCTTCATCTGCTCATTCAGATAATATTCGCGCTGGGTCTTCTCCATCTGACGCTTGACGCGTGAGCGGATTTTCTTCTCGACCTGAAGGACGGAAATTTCCCCCTCCATCAGGGCATAGATTTTCTCAAGCCGCTTGGAAACCGACAGTTCCTCAAGCAAGGCCTGCTTTTCAGCAATCTTGACCACCAGATGCGCGGCAATGGAATCGGCCAGAATTTCAGCCTCGGACACCTCCGCCAGCGCCTGAAGCGCTTCAGGTGGGATTTTCTTGTTCAGCTTGATATAGTTGTCAAACTGCTCGGTGACGGCGCGCACCAGCGCTTCTTCGTCAGGCCCCGCCGTATGCGCCGCCTCAAGCTGAACGGCCTCGGCCTCGTAATATTCCTTACGCTCAGTGAATCGCTGAACCTTGGCGCGCGTCTTGCCCTCAACGAGTACCTTGACCGTACCGTCCGGCAGTTTCAGAAGCTGCAACACATTGGCCAGCACGCCGATATCATAGATGGCATCGCCCGCCGGATCGTCATCGTCCGAGTTTTTCTGGGTCACCAGAAGAATTTGCTTATCGCCCTTCATGACCTCATCAAGGGCCTGAACCGACTTCTCAC
>JBCEBX010000126.1:0-2380 GCA_039206455.1 Asticcacaulis sp. | reverse complement strand
AGAATTTGCTTATCGCCCTTCATGACCTCATCAAGGGCCTGAACCGACTTCTCACGCCCGACGAACAAAGGCACGACCATGTGCGGAAACACCACAATATCCCTCAGAGGCAATACGGGTATGGTCAGGACATCAAACATGCATACGCTCCACGTCAGGCAGGTATCAAACGATCACCTTACGCCCGTTTTATTCAGGTTCCTACCTACCTTAGACGATTCCTCGGCTGAACCTGTAATGAATGTGGGATAAATTATTACAGTTTCAAGTCGCAGGGCCGCAGGGTCGCGCGCTCAAGCAGCGAAGCGGTAGCGCATGAACAAAGCCCTGCACCCATTAAAGCCAAGCCAAGTGACGCTTTCCTATTTCAAAATAAACTCATCTGCCGATCGCCGCCCCTGAAGGCGTCTATGTTCAGATCACGGCTTAATCGCCCAAGCCCGTGCTTTTTCACCGCCAGATGAAACCGCTGATGGATCAGTTCGGCATAGACACCCTCGCCTGACATACGGCTACCGAAATTCGCATCATTCAGTTTACCGTCCCGACACTGGCGGATCATATTCAGCACCTTGTTGCGCCGGTCGGGAAAATTATGCGTCAGCCATTCGTCGAACAGGATTTTCACCTCATGCGGCAGACGAATGAGATTATAGCCCGCCCGCACCGCCCCCGCTTCGGCAGCCGCCTTCACCAATGCCTCGATCTCATGACAGGTCAGTCCCGGAATGACCGGCCCGATCATCATGCCCGTGGGAATACCGGCGGCACTTAAGGCCGCAATAGTCTCGAATCGCTTATGTGGCGTGGCCGCGCGCGGTTCCATAATGCGCGCCAGATGCCGGTCGAGCGTCGTTATGGACAAGGTTGCGGTCACCAGTTGCTCGGCCGCCATCGGCCCCAGAATATCGATATCACGCTGAATAAGCGCCGATTTGGTAATCAGATGCACGGGATGGCGAAACTCATACAGCACCTCCAACAACCGGCGCGTCAGGCCCTCAGTGCGTTCCGTCGGCTGGTAAGCGTCTGTGTTAATCCCGAGCATAAGCGGCGCCGGTTTGTAACGCGGATGGGATAATTCCTTGCGTAATAATTGCGGCGCGTCAGGTTTGCGAAATATCCGTGTCTCAAAATCAATCCCCGGCGACAGATCGAGATAGGCATGAGTCGGTCGCGCAAAACAATAGATACAGCCATGCTCACACCCCTTGTAGGGATTGATTGAGCGGTCGAACCCGATATCCGGCGAATCATTAAAACTGATGATCTTTCGCGCCGTATCCTCGCTCAGAATCGTCCTGAGTTTGGGGCGCTCGTCCGGTTCCCAGCCATCATCGGTGGCGTAGCGATCCGGCGCATCAAACCGCCCGCTCAGGCGATTGGACACAGAGCCCCTGCCCTTGCGTTTCTGATCCGGCAGGGCGTTCTCATCCGTAATCGGTTCGGTTCTGAGCGTCGGGATAACCATACCCCGACGATACGTCAAAACAAGAACAAATCAAGAACAATTATTAAATCCGTTTCGGCCTCGCGCCGTTAAACATCAGGCTCAAGGCCACGCTTTTGTGGATCGCCCACGCTATCCCCAATGACACCACAAAGCCAGCGACATTCATAATTACAAATTCAACCAGCGGATTCCACGGCACGAAGATAAAGCCGTATCCCATGGCCTCAAGCACCGGTTGATGGAACAGGTAGATGGAGAATGAGAAAATAGACCATCCATTCGGTCAGGCGACTATGACTGTTCATGTGTCGCGATAACAATACGAACAGGCACTGGCTGACATAAAGCCCCGTCAAGGCTCCCGACAAGGTCTTGGTCAGTTTCTGAAAGGTCGTCAGCTCATCCGTACCGCCCCAGAACATGATAAACACCGCCAGCGATATACTGGCAATAATCAGCGACGGCAGGCTGAATTTCAGGAATGCCTCAAACAGGCTGCGTTCATAACACAGCGCCACGCCTAACAAGAAATAGGGCAGATAGGTGGCCGTCATTGGCAGGTTGATAATGGTGGTAAAAAACGTCAGGTCATGCCCGATAACCGCAGGCACGGCCTTCACCCCTATGGCCCATACCACCGCAATAACGGTCAGGGCGGCCACGCCATACCAGCGGCGGCATAGTTTCAAAAGCGCGGTGACCCGATCAGACTGATGGACAAAAACAGGCTTCCAGATAAGGGCAATCAGGGCCGACATGATAATCAGACTCGGCAGGAACCACAGATGCCGCACCCAGTCCTGCTGCCACCAGCGCCATCATTTCCGGTGTGGCGCTGAGCCGCCGCGCCGTGGCGGCCGGAATGATCAGCAGCGAGGTGATCAGCAACACGCCCACCAGCTTCATGGCGATGGCGATGACGCTGGC
>JBCEBX010000125.1:0-4897 GCA_039206455.1 Asticcacaulis sp. | reverse complement strand
ATTCAAAATCCGGTACCGAGAGGTGTGTCGGTTCGAGTCCGACCGGGGGCACCATATCCTGAACTTTAATATTTAAATTCAACCCCTTACAAAATGTTTGTAAGGGGTGTTTGTAAGATTTTGTTCCGGTAAAATTCTAACCATTGATTTTTCAGACCATCCGCGCCCTAATCCAACCATGTGCGGACGGTTTGAAAAGCTGGTGGATTGGCACCTAATGAAAGAGGCGCTTCGAATCGTCGAACGCTTCACCCTGCCCGTTCAGGATGAGATCAGGCCAACAGACCGCTACCCCATTATCACCGCCGTACCGGAGGGCCATGCCGTTCTTCAGGCGCGCTGGTGGCTACTGCCCTCAAGCTACAGGGGCGCAGTCAAGGACTTCAAGTACACGACCTTCAACGCCCGTATTGAAACTGCCGCCAGCGCCCCAACCTTTGCCAACGCTTGGATTTACCGGCACTGCCTTGTGCCGGTTGGGGCGTTTTATGAATGGTCAGGCCCTAAGACCGCCCGCCAGAAACACCGCATTACACGGGCTGATAACCACCCGCTGGTATTCGCAGGCCTGTGGAACCGGTCTGATACCGCTGACGGAACTGTGGATAGCTTCACCATCCTGACCCGCGAAGCCGGTACCGACATGGCCCAAATTCACACCCGCGAACCGGTCAGTCTTGTGCCCGACGAATGGAATAACTGGCTGAATCTTATGCCTGTCGAAAGCCTTAGACACCCCGCCCCATCAGCCACCTTCCGTATATCCGACGCGGCCTGAGACGGTAAAATTGGCCTGTCTTGACTCTTGCTCAATATGAGAACATTTTAAGAACATTCTTCAACGGTTTTAAAAGAAACCCAATTTTGGGCAGCGATGAGTCATGCGCAAACCGGTGCGGCCAGAACGGCTATACCTTGATTTCGACGGGTTTTTCGCATCTTGCGAACAACTTAAACACCCGCATTTGCGCGGCAAACCCGTCGGCATAATTCCTATGCCGCAAGGCTCAACAAGCATTATTGCGTGCAGCCGCGAAGCCAAGGCGCGTGGCGTATCCAATGTCATGCCGGTTAGGGAAGCCCTTAACCGCTGCCCCGATATGATCCTGTGGCCACAAGATCCGAACCTGTACCGGCGCGCGCATAATGAAATGATCTCCGAAATCAAAAGGGTCGCGCCGGTCGATGCCATAAAAAGCATTGATGAGATCACCTGTAAGCTTGATGCCGTGCAACAAAAAAACCCCGAAGTCGTAGGCCTTGAGATAAAGCGCCGCATTGCTGCCGTTGTGGGCAAATGGATTACCTGCTCAATAGGTTATGCCGCGAACCGGCTACTGGCCAAGATGGCCTGTAAGGCCTCAAAGCCGTCTGGCAATCTGGTCTGGTGGCCCGATGAAACCGATAACCTATTGCGGAACAGCACTTTCGATGAGGTGCCAGGCATCGGCAAAAGCATGAAGAAGCGCCTATGGGCCGCAGGCATCTGGGACATGGATATGCTGATGAACAGGCCACCGCGTGAGTTGCGCGGCCTGTGGCGCAGCGTCAATGGTGAACGCATGTGGTACGCTCTGCACGGTTACGACATTCAGGCCCAGCCGACTCGGCGCGGCATGTATGGCCACAGTCGTATCTTGCCGCCGTCGCACCGCAACCTTGATCCGGCCCGCGATATTTCCCGAATGTTACTGGTTAAGGCTACCCGCCGGATGCGCCGCGAAGGCTGGCGGGCGGGCGCACTCTATCTGGGTCTTTACTGTATCACCGCCCATGATGCGGGCAAATGGAGCACGTGGTGCCGCCTGCCCTTTCTGGCTGACTATACCGGCATCCTGAACGCTCTGGATAGCCTGTGGCGTCAGGCGCGCCGTGAATTGCACGCCGGTCAGCTTGTGCTGCGTGTTGACGTGACGCTTGGGGAACTCAGGCCTATCGGTATGCGGCAACTTGATTTGCTCGATAACGATGACGGCCTACGAAAAAAAGAGGAAGCCATTTCGGATGCGATGGATAGTCTTCATAAGCGCTATGGCGACACCGTTCTGACCAATGGCCTGTGGTGCCCGCCGCCCGGACAATACGCGGGCGCAAAGATTGCCTTTACCCGCGTGCCACGCGCAGAGGATTTTGTCTGATGAGCTGGCGTGAGGATACGCGCGTCAATGACCTCGATATGTTTTTTCAACTCGAAGTCACCTGCCGTGTTTGCAAAAAGTTTCACTACGTCACACCGTTAGAACTGGTGGTAAACGACCGGATTGGCCACCTGTTCATTGATGAGCTTCAGTCCCTGATGACCTGCCATAACGTACGATGCAGCGGGCCGGTTTGGATCACCGAGACCCACGACAGCCTTAACGAAGGCTTTGTAGCAGGTCAGCCATGATAAAGTTATATGATGGAGCCTTGGTACAGGTGGACGGCATTGTGAAACCGCAACCGGCAAGAGCAAGGCCAGACGGGTTTTACATGATTGCCGGTTACAAATATCGGCGGGATGGACGGCGGGCCGAAAGGACGGCACCGGCGCTATTGCTGATGTATAGCCGGGGCTGTAAGTTTTAAGCCGAAGGGGTACGCATGAAAAAATTCGGAAAATGGAGCCTATATATAATTTGCGCACTGGTATGGGCCGCATTGCTTTATGCGTATTTTGGGTGACGACCCGCCCTGCTCAACCTATCGAATTCTTAGCCGCATTGATCAGGTCACCAATGGCGCTTGAGTAGTTATCAAAGTCTTCAAGAGTTACATCGTCAGGCAGCGCCGCCAGAATGAGCTTATCCTCTGAGAGCCATTTCAGCGACGATATGGCATTGGCGATATCCGACCGATCCGCCGCCTTAGCCTCACGGCCTTCAAGGGCCGAGGCCAGTACATCAAACCGTTTATGGATCGCAGCAAGGGTTCCCAGCGCAGCGGCGCGACCGCCGACAATAGGCTTAGGCAGGCTTTCGAGCGCGTTGATCAGACGGTGCATATCCGCCGTTACACTTATCAGTTTTTCACGATCAATCATACACACCTCACTGATCCTGCGCATAGGCCGAGTCGAGGTGCGCATGAACCCCAACTGAGCCTTTCCCGCACCGGAAACTGCGCTTAACCGGCGGCACCGAGGATGGTTTTCACCAAAAACAATATGATTGTGAACATGGCTCCGAACAGACCAAAGGCTATGCCCCAGAGGAAACGATAAATTCCGCTCATCTCTTTCTTGCGGTCAACGCTCTGATCAAGAAGTAAGGCCTCGATTTTATCCTGAGACCTCTCCAGACGCGCCTGACCCTGTTCAAGATTGGCGTAACGAAGAGCGCATTCCTTCTCATGGCCGTTTATTTTGGTGTCAACTTCCTTGGCCCGTTCCATAGCCTGACGGGCCGTTACGCGATCATCGGACATTGCCGCCCCCGATCACCTCAACCAAAGCCCGGCGCTTCGCTTCACACGATTGAATGACTGCCTCTTGTGCCACGCTATGCGCCGCCAGATCGGTGACGGTAACGACTGTGGCCGGATCAGGCGACACGCAGGCCTCAAGGGCTGACG
Source organism: Asticcacaulis sp. (assembly GCA_039206455.1). GTDB lineage: Bacteria > Pseudomonadota > Alphaproteobacteria > Caulobacterales > Caulobacteraceae > Asticcacaulis. The sequence continues at coordinate 1,345 of JBCEBX010000125.1, read as the reverse complement.
GCGGCGCTATGATCGTCACCTGTTTCGGGGCGCAACCGGTCAATGCCGCCGCGCCAAGCATCAAGCACAGGCTGAGGGTTAGCGCATTCGGGATCAGGGGCGGCTTTGACATCGGCTTGAGCCTCACTCGATTTTACATGGATTTCACGGATTACGGTCTGGGTACGATGCTCGATCTTCACCGCCGTCTCTGCGGCCTTCAGGTCGGCCTCAAGCTTTTCGACTTCGGCCTTACGGGCGATAAGCGTCTGTCCCTGCCACCAACTAAGGCCACCAAGGCCAATGACCGCGATCAAAGCACCCCCCGCAAGATAATCGCGGATCATGACGGCAGCCGCCAGACAATAGGCGTACCGGCCCCACGGCGCTGTTCCCCAACCTGACGGCGCTGCTTAGGATCAAACGAGATATGAATGATCCCGCGCGACGTCTCCATGATCATCTGATCAAACACCAGCCCACTATCACGGATGGCTTTTGCCGCCCCCAGAAGCGTCCAACCCGAAGGCGGTGCAAAATCGACTGCCCATCCCCCCACGTGGTCACTTGTGGCTGTGCCACCCACCAAGGCATTGACCCGACGCGACCGAAACCAGCTTGTAGGCGTGATGGACTTATGCCCCAATAGCGCCCGCACCTGCTCCATACCAAGAGCCGCCGCCGTCATGGCCGCAAGCTGGGTTGCATCGGGTGTGTTTGCGATCTTGGCCGATTGAGCCGTGGTTGAACGTGTGGCTTCCGCCAGACTGAAATGCTTACTCAGTTGCATCAGTTCCCTCCCCCTGCGGCATGAAACGCCCGACAATGCCGATCAGCAACACCGGCACAGTCACCAGCGCCACCAGATCATCGGGCACACGTGTACGCCAATCGTCGGGCAAAGCCAGCCAGGCACCGGAGATCGCCAGCGACAAGGCCATAGCCTGCGTGCTGACAAAGCGCCATCCCTGACGCCAGTTAGATATGAGTTTCATGGAGATACCTTTCAGGCATTAAAAAAGCCGCCCCAGCAGGCGGCGGTTGATCGTTTGGTTTTGCGTCGGAAACCTAATCTACAGGATCGTTATTTTCTTCTTCTGCGATGTGTTCAGGCACTTCTTCAGGCTCAATCGGCACCTCATGCAGTCTCACGTCTATCCATCGGCCCTCCGGCACATCTATTGGTGCACCGGCCACCCACAAGCCGTTTTCAAAAACCGGCACTGAGGTTTTTATCGTGAGAACCCCGTCAGTATAGGCCGTATCGACAAACACGAGACGGTTGCCATTTGGGCAGCGAGGCACTTCTATTTGCCAGCCCTCCTGCGCGAGACCCAGAGTACCCGCCAGCTCATATTGTCCCTCG
>JBCEBX010000124.1:0-4923 GCA_039206455.1 Asticcacaulis sp. | reverse complement strand
CCTTCAGCCCCAGCACACGGCAGATGGAATAGACCAGTTCCGCGCGGTTTAGCGTATAGAAGTGGAAGTTATGTACGCCTTCACGCTCCAGATTCAAGACCTGCTCCATGGCTACCGCGGACGCCAGCAATTTACGCGTTTCCGCCTCGTCATCCAGTCCGGCAAACAGTTCACTGAGCCATTCAGGGATCGCCGCCTCACAGGCCGCCGCCATACGCTTCAGTCCCTTGAAATTGGTCACCGGCATAATCCCCGGCGTCAGTTCGATCTGAATACCCGCATCGGCCACCGCATCGCGAAACCGTAAAAAGGTTTCCGGCTCAAAGAAGAACTGGCTGATACCCCGCGTCGCACCGGCATCGACCTTCTGCCTCAGCACATCCAGATCAAATTCTAATGACGGGCTTTGCGGGTGCTTTTCCGGATAAACCCCGACAGAAACTTCAAAATCGGCAATGCGTTTAATCGCCTGCGTTAGCTCCGTCGCATTGGCATAGCCGTCGGCGCGCGGGACATATTGCCCGTCCATGCCCGAAGGCGGATCGCCGCGCAAAGCCACGATATGGCGCACGCCAGCATCCCAATAGGCACGGATAACCTCATCGACCTCCTCACGCGACGCCTCGACACAGGTCAAATGCGCGGCAGGCTTAAGGCCGGTCTCATCCAGCATCCGCTTGACGGTACGGTGGGTCCGCTCACGCGTCGATCCGCCCGCCCCATAGGTCACCGAGACAAAGGACGGATTAAGCGGCTCAAGGCGACGGATCGATGACCACAGGGTCTGTTCCATCTCGTCCGACTTCGGCGGAAAGAACTCAAACGACACCTTAAGGTGCGAAGCCCCCTGCCCTATGGAACGGGCAATGGCGCTGATGCGGTCAAGTGAAGGCGCAGGTGACATACTATTCTCGGATCAATCTAATTTCTTAAACGACAGGCTTGCGCATCAGCCAGATGCGTACCGTAAGACCAGGTTCTTTGTGCGGCGGTAACGACAGGCTCTGTTCGGCCTTAAGCCCTGCCGCCTTGCGCCAGTGGGCCATATCGTCATCCCCGATCCCCAGACGCCGGTGCTGATATTCGTCACGCATGACCTCAAGCCGGTGCGGCGCAAAATCAACAATCAGCACCCGCCCATCGGGCTTAAGCACCCGCGCCGCTTCCTTCAGCGCCTGCGCTGGATCGGCCAGAAAATGCAGCACCTGATGGATAATCACCAGATCGGCACTTTGCCCATTAAGCCGCGTCGCCGTAATATCCCCGTGCCGGAAATCAATCGCCCCGATACCAGCCTCAAGTGTTCGGGCGCGGGCAATATTGAGCATCTGTTGTGACAGATCTATACCTGTGGCCGATTTCGCCCGTGGTGCCAGAAGCGTCAGCATACGCCCTGAACCGGTCCCCAGATCGACCAGATCGCCGACCGGCCCGTCCCCCAGCACCTTCAGAAGCGCCGCCTCAACCTCGGCATCATCAATATAGTGCGTACGTATCTGATCCCAGACCGGCGCTATATTTTCAAAATAGCCCTGCGCCGCCTCAAGCCGCTGTGCACGCACCTGCTCAAGCTGACCAAGGTCGCTGGCCTCTTGATCACCCATCGCCGCCAGCACCGCTTGAATCAGCGGCGTCAGGGCGGCTTGCTCAGTCAGGCGATAAAACACCCACGCCCCGTCAGGAAAGCGGTCAATAAGACCCGCTTCGCTCATCAGTTTCAGATGGCGGGAAATGCGCGGCTGGCTCTGGCCCAATATGCGCACCAGCTCCATGACCGACAATTCTTCATGCGCCAGCAACCGCAACAACCTGAGCCGCGTCGGTTCCGCCACCGCCTTAAGCGCTTCAAGCAGCGCAGCCTGTCCTAATATGTGCGAAGAGCCATCCATATAACCACATAAGGATATCTTTATATGATTTTGCAAGCCTTATTTATGCCCTATCCGGATTTTTATGCTGCGACAGGATTACACATAGCGTATTTAGCCGCTCATCGCTACATACGCACTGTTCCCGCCCGCAACAGGCCCGTTATCGGGCACAGCCCAAAGGTTGCCATGACGACTGAAAAAGCGCCCCTCTCGACTGCCTTATGGCGCGGTCTGCGTCGCCAGTGTCCGGCCTGTGGCGAAGCCAGTGCTTTTCGCGGTTATCTGAAAATAGCCGATACCTGCCCTAACTGTCATACGCCTCTTGGGCTATACCCTTGCGATGACGGTCCGGCCTATATCACCATGCTTCTGGTCGGCCACCTTGTGGTCGGGCCTTTATTTGCCCTTGAGTTCTTCTGGAAATATCCTTTGGGCGTGGTCATTGCGGTAACTCTGGGGGCACTGGTGGTTATGACGCTGGCCCTGCTGCCGTTCATCAAGGGTGGTTTTCTGGCCCTGCTCTGGCACCACGGGCTGAAACGCTCACGACAACCGCATTAGAGCGCTCTATAGGCTCTAAGGTAATACTTGACAGGTAAACCTGCACGGGTGAACCTCCCTGCCGGTCAGCCGCACATCTGCGCCGGCCCGCCACGTCAGGCATTATGGAGGCTTCCCATGGCACACAAGTTTGAAATCAAGAAAAACAAAGCCGGCGAATTTGTCGCCTATTTCAAGTACAACTCCGAAATCATTTTCTGGACGGAAGGCTATAAATCAAAAGCCTCGGCCATCAATGCCATTGAGTCCGTCAAGAAAAACGGCCCCCCCGCCGAAATCGAAGACAACTCCGCCGCCTAAATCTGACCTTTCACTCCTCCCCATTTTCATGGGGAGGGGGACCGCCGCGATTTATCGCGGGGGTGGTGGGGTATCTTTCTTTCCCCTACAGGCTTCGCAGCCTCTCTGACCCATCCATGATTTCACCTGCCCCATCCGACATCCCCGCCCTGTCAGCGCTTGCCCGCCTCACCTTCACTGAGACCTTTGGCCATCTGTATCCGCCTGAGGATTTGCAGGCCTTTTTCGACACAACCTACAGCGAAGCGGCACTGGCCGCCGAAGTCGCCGATCCCGACCATTTCTGGCGTCTCATCTATGGGCCGGACAAGACCCCGCTGGCCTTCATTCAGGCCAGCCCCGTCAGCCTGCCGCACGCCGATGCTGACCCGAACCATCACGGCGAAATCAAACGCCTCTATGTCCGTCAGTCCGCACAGGGCGAAGGACTGGGCAGGCGGTTACTTACCGAAGCCCTTGATTACCTGTCGGAAAAATATCCCTCTGCCCCGCAATGGATCGGCGTGTGGAGCGAAAACCATAAGGCACAGGCCATGTACGCTGCCCGTGGCTTTGAAAAAATCGGCGAATACGGCTTCCCGGTTGGCGACACCATCGATCTCGAATACATCCTGCGACGGGGTTGATTTAGGTATTGCCTCAAAAGGTTTGGAGTCTGATGCTTTGCAGGCCAGAAAACGACCCTTTTAGCCCCGCTCCCGCAGCCACAGCAACAACGCCCAGGCATAGGCCGGATGCTTGACGCGTTTCATCGCTTCAAAGGGCCGCATCCACACCAGTTCATGATCCGCCTCGCTTTTCAGCTCCGGTTGCTCGGCGACCCATTCCATTTCATAGAAACGGCAATGATTGTTATAGGGCGTGCCGTCCTGATGAACGAAATAGTTGAGCACCTCGCCCACCGGCTCAACGACCCTGACCATAAGACCCGTTTCTTCGGCAAATTCACGCTCGACCGCCATTTCCGGCGTCTCACCGTCATCCAGCGCCCCGCCGGGAAAATCATAGCTGAATTTGGTATATCCGATCTGCGCAATCGCCAGATAGCCGTCCCGCAGCAGGAAGCCGTAAGCCGCCTCACGCGGCTGATAGTCCAGCCCCTCAAGACGATGCCCGAACTGCCGCAAGGGTGCTTGCATGGGCCTTAGCCTTCCGGCGCCAACGTAACCTCAAGCCCATCAAGATCGTCACGCATCAGAACCTGACACGACAGACGCGAATGACGCTTCACCAGAAACGCCTCATCGAGCTTTTCTTCTTCCTCATCGGTCTTTTCAACCAGCTTGTCCCACCATTGCGGCGCGACATAGACGTGACAGGTGGCGCACTCCAGCGCCCCGCCGCACTCCGCCTTAATCGGCAGGCCATTGTCGCGAATGATCTCCATGATCCGCCAGCCTTCGATCGCCGGCAGATTATGGGTAACACCCTCACGGTCAGTGCACAGGATATGAAGTTCGTCGCTCATGGCAGGTAGACGCTTTGCGGAAATTACAGACAGTCGGGCTGCGGTTTATAACCCCCGCTCCGCTTTTGCAAAGGTTTATTGCGCCTTAAGCGCCCTGAGCCTGAGCCCGTGCAAATAAGCCGCCACATCCATAAGTGCTGCATCCAGCGCATCGCGCACCTTCAAAAGCCGTCCGGCCGCCCCGTCAGTATCGCCCCGCTCTGCGGCCTCAGCCGCCGCCGCCAGTGCATTGGCCCCGATGCCCGCCGCTGCGCCTTTCAGCGTATGGGCCGCATCACGCCACCCCGCATGTGACACATCCAACAGCGGAGACCAGATTTCGGCCTGCTGGCTGAACAGGGTCAGCACCTCTTCAATGATCCCGACATCATTCAGCGTATAGGCCTCAAGATGCGCGAAATCGACCGCGCCACTCAGATCCCGAAAAGCCATATCCCTGCTCCCATGTGACTCGCGCGCGAATGTGAACCCTGCACGCCCCTTAGACAAGCCCCGACCGCCACAAACAAAAGCTGATTTTACACTCAAATCACCTTCAGATTGCATTTTGTTAAGGAATAACTGTATATGAGTTGAAATTAGGCCTTGAACCTCCGGCAAAAATCCGTATGTTCCGCGCCTCACCGCCGAGGTTTACCAACACCTCTTCTGATGCGGCTGAAAATAGTGTGGGTGTGTAGCTCAGTTGGTAGAGCAGCTGACTCTTAATCAGCGGGTCCACAG